>WTKI01000253.1:0-1210 GCA_011524425.1 Altererythrobacter sp.
CATTTGAGGCCGGCTTCGATCACTTCCCATTTGGAGCTATCGATCATCACCGGAACACGCGCGATATCGGGCTCTGCTGCAATCAGTTTGAGGAAGGTGGTCATCGCTTTTTCAGCGTCGAGCAAACCTTCATCCATGTTCACATCAATGACTTGCGCGCCGTTCTCAACCTGTTGACGCGCGACGTCGACGGCGGTGGCATAATCATCCGCCATGATGAGCTTCTTGAACCGTGCAGAGCCGGTCACATTGGTGCGCTCACCCACATTGATAAAGCGCGCAGAGCTGGCTTGCTGGTTCATCAGGCGGCCACCACAAAAGGTTCAAGGCCGGCAAGGCGCATGGCAGTCTCGGGTTGCGGCACGACACGCGGCGTAACGCCTTCAACCGCTTTCGCAATCGCTGCGATATGCGCCGGCGAGGAACCGCAACACCCACCTAGAATGTTCACCTGGCCGTTGTCAGCCCAAAGCTTTACCAATGAAGCGGTGGTCTCTGGCAGCTCGTCATATTCGCCCAGTTCGTTCGGAAGACCCGCATTGGGATAGGCCATCAGCAAAGTGTCTGCGAGACCCGAGAGGGCCTGAACGTGTGGGCGCAACTGGTCTGCACCAAAGCTGCAATTGAGGCCGATTGTGACAGGGTTCGCATGCTTCACCGCATACCAGAACGCTTCGACTGTATGGCCGGACAGATTGCGGCCCGACAAATCTGTCAGGGTCATGGAAATCATCACCGGGACTTCGCGCCCCAGTTCAGTTTCCAGCTGCTTGACTGCCATCACCCCAGCCTTAGCGTTGAGCGTGTCAAACACCGTCTCTATCAGGATAAAATCACACCCACCTTCGACCAAGGCTGCGGCTTGTTCATGATAGACCGCCACTAACTCATCGAAGTCGATTTCGCGGAAGCCGGGATCTTCCACGTCAGGGCTGAGAGAAAGCGTCTTGTTCGTCGGCCCAATCGCACCTGCCACAAAACGCGGGCGCCCGTCCTTAGCCGCATACTCATCGGCCAATTCGCGCGCGATCTTGCCGCTCGCAATATTGATCGCTGCGACTTTATCCTCTGCTGCATAATCGGCCTGACTGATACGATTAGCGGAAAAGGTGTTGGTCGACACAACATCTGATCCGGCGTCAAGATAAGCGCGCGTTATGTCGGCAATCACATCCGGCCTTGTCAAAGCGAGTATGTCATTATTGCCTTT
>WTKI01000253.1:1220-4608 GCA_011524425.1 Altererythrobacter sp.
GCCCAATTTGGCCAGCGAGCGGGTATCGATCCGCAGGCCCAAATCTCCGGCATAATCCTCTTCGCTCAGCTTGCGATTCTGGATTTGAGTCCCAAACGCGCCATCAAAAATAAGTATACGTTTTGCCGCCTCAGCTTGCAGAGTTTGTCTTGCTGACATTATTCGCTTCCTTTCGGTCGCACGCCAAGCAAATGACAAATTGCATAGCTCAGCTCTGCTCGATTGAGAGTGTAGAAGTGGAAGTCGCGCTCGCCGCCTGCGTACAACTTTCGGCAGAGCTCAGCAGCAATCGTGGCACTGACCAATTGGCGGGCAGCAGGCCTTTCGTCCAACCCGTCAAACAGGCCTGCCATCCAGTCAGGGATCGCTGTTCCGCACATACTCGACATGCGCTGGACCGCGGCGAAGCTCATAATAGGCATGATACCGGGTACGATTTCCGCATTGATCCCGGCAGCTGCCGCTTTGTCGCGGAAACGAAAGAAACAATCAGGCTCGAAAAAGAACTGCGTGATGGCACGGTCTGCACCTGCGTCAAACTTGGCCTTGAGATTGTCCAGATCGGTTTGCGCGTCAGGGGAATCCGGATGCACTTCTGGATAGGCAGCAACGGAAATTTCAAAATCGGCGACCTTCTTCAGTCCTCCGATCAGATCCACAGCATTCTCATAACCGCCAGGATGAGGTGTGTACTGGCCGGCTCCGTCAGGCGGATCGCCGCGCAGCGCAACCAAATGGCGGATGCCGCTTTCCCAGTAATGGCGCGCTACTTCATCGACCTCTTCGCGCGTGGCATTCACACATGTGAGGTGCGCGGCCGCGGGAATATTTGTCTCCCGATTGATCCGTACCACCTGTTCATGAGTACGTTCGCGCGTTGAACCACCAGCTCCATAAGTCACAGACACAAAGCGCGGCCCCAGTGGTGCAAGTGTTTCCACACTCGACCACAGCGTTTCTGACATCTTCTCGTTCTTAGGCGGAAAGAATTCAAAGCTGATCTCAATGTCGCCAGGCAAGTCGGAGAAGAGCGGCGCACCTGACGCAGTTCGTGCCTCTGTAGCGGGATCAAGGCCGCAATCATGCGAAGCGCTCATGCTGTGTTCTCCTTAGTCTTATGGTTCGGTACGCTCGCTAGTCGCCGACCAATCCAAATCTTCACAGTCAACTCGCCACCATCCAATGCTTTGCTATTCACGCTTTCAAAACCCGCCGCACTCAACAGTTCCTCTGCCTGCTCATCAGAAAAGCCAAGCCGCGCATGAGCATGCTTCTCACGTAGCTCTTCGTGTTCATGTGCTTCAAAATCGACAATGGCGATATGCGCACCATTTCGGGCAACTCGCGACGCTTCAGACAGCGCCCGCTCAGGCTCTTGCGCAAAATGAAGCACTTGATGCAACAAGATGGTGTCGAAGCTATCATCCATGAACGGCAGATCTGTAAAGTCGCCTTGAACCAATTCGACTTTGTGTGTTGGCAGATCTTGAAGTTTTGCGCGGGCCACGCGCAGCATGTCCAGACTTCTATCTAGAGCGACAATATGATCGGCGCGTTCAGCGAAGAGCTCTGCCATGCGGCCCGTACCGGTCCCGATATCTAGCACTCGGCCAAGCGGATAACTGGACAAGAGCTGCGTCAACGCATCTTCGACTAACTTGTCAGGGCTGTGCAAACTTCGCAGCTCGTCCCACTCACCGGCGTGACGTGCAAAATAGTCTTGCGCGTTTTGCTGTCGCGATGACCGCACAGCACTAAGTTTGCGGCGGTCATCCTGGCATTGTGCTGCAAATAAAGCGTCATTTGCCTCCGCCCTTTGAAGCAATATCAAGACATCTTCGCTTAAGACATGGCCTGCGTCTTCCGGCGATGCGGAACGCAAGAATACCCAGCTGCCTTCCCTACGGCGTACAGCAAGCCCTGCATCGCACAAAATGCCGATATGCCGTGAAACGCGCGGCTGGCTTTGTCCTAAGACCTGGGCAAGCTCGCCAACCGCAAGCTCCATTGTTCCCAGCAAGCGCATTATGCGCAAACGGGTGGGATCGGCCAGAGCCCGGAAGATCGTTTCGACTTGCATTTGCAGCAGGATATAAAGATATTTTTATATGTGTAAATGTCTGCCAATCAGCCGGTATGAATTCGAAGCAAACCCTGTATGAGTTTTGCTTGGAATCCCATGGCAAGATCGCGCCCGGTGTGATGGCAAAACGGAAAATGCTGGTGCCGCTTACGTGACTCGAACACGTGACCCCATCATTACGAATGATGTGCTCTACCAACTGAGCTAAAGCGGCATTCGCGATCGCGAGCTTCGCTGTCGCAAAATGGAGGCCCGAGCCGGAATCGAACCGGCGTACAAGGATTTGCAGTCCTCTGCGTCACCACTCCGCCATCGGGCCTCGCCCGTCCTTTCGGAACGAGAAGCGGCCCCTAGCGATTCCGCAAGCGCAAGGCAATCGCAATCAACCGAGAATTTCAAAAGGGCTTTACGCAACGTCTCGCTGGACGAAACGCCTGCGATAGGCAATGAGCCAGCCCCATGAGCATTGCTGACTTGATTGAACCAATTGGACCTGCCGGGGGACCGGTAACTTTGGGCGCGCATGAGACATGGATGCAGGGCCGTGCATTCTATGGAGGTGCATCCGCGCTTGTCGCCTACACAGCGGCAATCAGGGCATTTGATGACCTGCCACCTCTGCGCAGCGCCCAGCTTACCTTTGTTCCGCCTTTCGGGCCGGAAGTGGAATTGAGACGAGAAATAGTCAGACAAGGGCGCAATGTGGTGCAAATTCGCAGCGAGATTTGGAGTGATCAAGGCTGCGCTTTCTCCGCATTCTTCCTCTTCGGTTCGGAACGCGAAGCAAACGCCGTGCACGCCGCCGCGCCAGTAGAGCCATGGCCTGGACTCCCTTTCGAGTGCGAGAACCTTTCAACTGAACGCGCGCCGAGATTTCTCAACGAGCATTTTGAACTTCGTCGGGGCCAGCAAGAACGCGGCCCAGGAACTCCGACTGTGCGGCGGTGGGCCCGGCTGAAAGACTATGGCACTATTGACCGCACAAGCGAGCTGATAGTCTTAGGCGATGTAATGCCGCCCGGTGCTATGCGGGCCATGGAACGCCAAGGCCCGATCAGCTCCATGAACTGGACTTTTAATATTTTGCAACCGCAACCGGAAACAGATGACGGGTGGTGGCTATCTGAAAATGCAAGCCAGCACGCCGATAATGGTTATTCATCAGAGCGGCTGAGAGTCTGGAACACCAAGGGTGAGCAAATTCTCGACGGGATGCAATGCGTCGCAGTCTTCGGGTAATCGCCTCCTGAGATAAATTCTCAGACGTCAGTGAAATTGGCCGCGCGTTTTTGCATGCCGGCCATC
>WTKI01000007.1 GCA_011524425.1 Altererythrobacter sp.
AGCCGCTGCTCCAGCCCCTACGCCAAGCGCGCCTTCTGCTCCACCAACAGACGACGGCAGCGGTGGTGAAGCGCCGGAGGGAGCATTGCTGTCTCCTATGGTGGGAACTGCCTATCTGGCACCGGAACCGGGAGCCGGCAATTTCGTCAACGTCGGTGACAGCGTGAAAGAAGGCGACACTCTGCTGATCGTTGAAGCGATGAAAGTGATGAACCCGATCACCGCTGACAAGTCAGGTACCGTCAAGTCGATCCTAGTCGAGAACGCGCAGCCGGTTGAATTTGACCAACCGCTCGTTGTGATTGGCTAAGGGCGAGCAACACACATGCCAATCACTCGCATACTTATTGCCAACCGCGGTGAAATTGCGCTGCGGATTCACCGCGCAGCCCATGAGATGGGCATCGAAACTGTTGCAGTGCATTCCACCGCCGATGCCGAGGCCATGCATGTAAGGCTGGCAGACCATGCGGTGTGCATTGGTCCGCCCGCTGCAACAGACAGCTATCTCAACATTGCGAACATTATTTCAGCTGCTGAAGTGGCTGATTGCGACGCAATTCACCCAGGCTATGGCTTCCTTTCAGAAAATGCCAAGTTCGCTGAAATTGTCGAAGCGCACGATATTGCTTGGATCGGGCCGAAGCCTGAACATATCCGGACAATGGGCGACAAGGTCGCGGCCAAGCAAACCGCTGGCGAGCTGGGCTTGCCCTTGGTTCCCGGCTCTGACGGTGCGGTTTCCGATCCTGAAGAAGGCCGCAAGATCGCTGCAGAAATCGGCTATCCTGTGATAATTAAAGCCGCTTCAGGCGGCGGCGGCCGCGGCATGAAAGTGTGCGAGAGCGAAGATCAGCTGGAAACGCTGATGAAGCAGGCCGGAAGCGAAGCCAAAGCCGCTTTTGGCGATGACACCGTCTATATCGAGAAATATCTCGGCAACCCGCGCCACATCGAATTCCAGGTCTTCGGAGATGGCAAAGGCAACGCTATCCATCTGGGTGAGCGCGACTGCTCGCTCCAGCGCCGCCACCAAAAGGTTCTCGAAGAGGCACCCTCCCCTGTCATCAGCGATGACGAACGCATGCGGATGGGCGAAGTATGCTCGAAGGCGATGCGCGACATGGGATATCGCGGCGCAGGAACGATCGAGTTTCTTTGGGAAGATGGCGAGTTCTACTTCATTGAAATGAACACCCGCTTGCAGGTTGAACACCCTGTGACTGAAGCGATCACAGGTGTTGATCTGGTTCGCGAGCAGATCCGCATCGCAGACGGTAAGCCGCTATCTGTCGCGCAGGAAGATCTGGAATTCTTCGGCCATGCGATTGAATGCCGGATCAATGCAGAAGACCCGTTCACTTTCGCACCTTCTCCTGGAAAGGTCACATATTACCACCCGGCTGGCGGCATGCATGTGCGGGTCGATTCAGGGCTTTACGCAGGCTATTCGATCCCGCCCTATTACGACAGCATGATCGCCAAGCTGATCGTCTATGGCCGCAACCGCGAAGGCTGCATCATGCGCTTGCGCCGCGCGCTTGAAGAAATGGTCGTGGAAGGGGTGAAGACAAACATTCCGCTGCATCGGGAACTGCTGCGGCAAGACGATATTCTGTCCGGCGATTACTCGATCAAATGGCTTGAGGAATGGCTGGAAGATCGCGAATCCTAGAAGCTCTAGCAGCTTCAAAGTGGCCCCATACAGCATAATTAAACGTTGGCTCTCCGCCTTCGATGAGAAAAGCAACCAAGAAGAAAATTTCACCTCCAGGTAATTTTCGTTCAGGTTAATGATAAGTAAAGTCTGCTAGACAGACTGCATCGCTCAGCAAAGAGACCGCAAACTCGTTTTGCATCAAAAGGCTTGCCTGATTGGCAGGACCATATATCTTTGCTTGTCTAAAATATGTAGAAAAAAGGGGGACTTATGACAGGATTTGGAAAATTCCTAGTCGGCGCCGCGGCGACTTCACTGCCCGCGTGGGGTGCACATCATTTCACCGGTCCGGGCTATATTGACGGCCTGGAAACCGACGCACAATCAGCCTTCGGCGAACTTGAATTGGGGGACAGCACTGCTGTTGCGTTGGCTCGCGATCCATTGGCACGAACAGCCATTGTGAGCGGGGAATTCGATTCAGCCGAGCGTGACGCGATAAGAGCGAAACTGTTAGCAATACCAGGCATGCAGGCAGTGAAATTTCCCGCATCCAACGCGAACGGCGATTCCACGGGTGATGCAACACCGCCTGTTGAGACGCCAAGCGCTGAAGCTGTGGCCGAGTGCCAGTCTGACCTTAATGCAACGATGGAAGGCCAAACGATCACTTTTGCAAGCGGCAGCGCTGAGATTTCAGTGGGCTCGCTTGGCCTGATCGACTCTTTGGCTGCGCAACTGAGCGAATGTGAAGGTATGGCTGTGGCCGTTAATGGACACACGGACGCGACCGGTGACCCCGCGCTTAATCAGGCTTTGAGTGTGGAACGCGCTCAGTCGGTAGCGGCGGCTCTATCCGAACGCGGCGTCGATGCTTCGCGCATCACTGCTGCCGGATTTGGCTCGACCGAGCCATTGATTGAAGGGGTAAGCCCTGAGGCTAACGCAGCCAACCGAAGGATAGAATTCGAACTCTCCTCAGCCGCTACCACCGACAACGCAACACCGACGGAGTAAAACCATGCCACTATTGCTTGAAAGTTGGATTTTGCTGCTGCTCGTGTTCCTGATCGGCGTCGGCATTGGATGGCTTATTTGGGGCCGAAATTGAAAAGAGGGGAAGAATTATGCTTCATTTGATTATGGAAAACCCCATCCGCTTCATCCTCGCGCTGCTCATCGGGATCGCAACGGCGTGGTGGATCTGGGGTCGTTTAACACACGCTGAAAGCGCAGCTGAAGAGCCTGCAGCGCCTCGGCCAGCACCGGAGCCAGCGCCTACACCAGAGCCAGCTCCGGCGCCGGCACCTGAAGTGGTCGAGCCGGTCGCTCCGGTTGCTGCCGCTGCACCGATTGCGGCGGCTGCGACAGACGCAGAGCCAAAGCCAAAAATTGCAGCGGCCGTTGGAGCCCCTGACGATCTCAGAAAGATCAACGGGATCGGGCCAAAGCTATGCGACCTTTGTAACTCGCTGGGTGTCACGCGCTTCGACCAGATCGCCCAGTGGGGCGAGCAAGAGATTGCAGAAGTCGACGGCTATCTCGGCAGCTTTAAAGGGCGCATTGATCGGGATAACTGGGTCGAACAAGCCAAGCTGCTCGCAAGCGGACAAATGGCCGCCTGGGAAGCGCGCTTTGGATACAAGTCCGAATAAGGCAAATTGCCGGGGGCTCCTCAGCATTTTGGAGCCTCCGGTTATCCATCCATAATGATATCAGACGTGCCGTTCATGCATCGACGGCTAATGCGTCATCGCTTGGCATTAAGGCTTACTCAAGCGGCACGCCGGGCTCATACTTCGCTGTGCGGATTGTGAGCGAGGTCTTTACACTCGCCACATTGGGCGCAGGGGTCAGCTTGCTGGTAAGAAATTCCTGAAAGCTCTGCAGGTCTTGGCTGACGATCTTCAAAATAAAGTCAATCTCGCCATTGAGCATATGCACTTCGCGCACCTCTGGCAGTTCGCGCATCGCCTCTTCGAATTCGCGCAGGTCCGCTTCGGCCTGACTTTTCAGACTCACCATAGCAAATACTGTGATCGCAAAGCCGAGCTTTGATGCATCCAGATCTGCATGATAACCGCGAATCACGCCATCGTCTTCCAGGCTGCGAACACGGCGCAGGCATGGCGGTGCAGTGAGCCCGACGCGCTGCGCGAGCTCTACATTGGTCACGCGCCCTTCAGACTGAAGCTCTGCCAGCAATTTCCGGTCAATTTCGTCCAGATTGGCCATTGGTTTGTCCCATTCAACTAGCAGCAGCTATCATGCAGCCACGCGAAACTTTTACCTCACTATCCTGCCTTGCCGGATAATTTTATTGTTTCTGCCAGCAATTGTCCCGCTTTGCAACGCACGGGGAACCGTGGCTGAGTACAAAGGTAGAAACTGGTATGACCACGGCTTGGCGTCGGTGCCAAACTACGACATTGTAGAGGTTACCGTGCCCTGCGCCGGAGAAGTGATGTTTTTCGATGACCGTCTTGCCACTGTGCTGCGCCACCGCGCTGCGGGCGAGAATGCGGCGCGCACGCAGTTCAGGCAATTGCTGGATTTGCTGGGAAATCGCAAATACGGACGCGACGAAGCTCTGATCGCCGCTGCATGGCTGAGACTGGGAGCCTTAGGCGAACAGATCAAGCCGGCTGACCGTGCAGCCATGATCAGCGAAGCAGGCTGGCGCTTTCGTTCGCCCGAGCTTGCCGCGCACTTGGCTGAAGACGAACCTGAAGTGGCTGCAGCAGCGCTTGCGAGAGCCGATCTGGAAGACAGCGACTGGCAAGAACTTATCCCGCGCCTGCCTATCCGCGCGCGCGGCTTTCTGAGGCTGCGGCGTGATCTGCCTGACGGGGCGGTTACCATTCTGGAGCGTCTGGGCGTGACGGACCGCGGCCTGCCAATGCCAGAAGCGACGATCGA
>WTKI01000356.1 GCA_011524425.1 Altererythrobacter sp.
TCCCCACAGCAAAGATCGTCACAGCAAGTGGGCCTGCCAAAGGTTCTAGCAAGCCGATCATCTGCGACGCGCGGTCAAGCCCGATCCCTTCTGCATAAAGGCTGCCGGCTGCTGCTGCCATTATCGACGCGCTGATCACAAACATCATGATCGCGGCAAAGGCTGCATCGCGCCGTTGCTGCTTGTCTTGCGCGATCGTCCAACCCGCTTCCTTCACCAGCGTCGTACGCATGATAAACAGGCCGGAGAAAATCGTCGTGCCCACCATGGATGCGATAAGCAGCAAGGGGCCGGTTTCGCTGGCCGCGACCTGCGGTACTGACGGCACAAGGCCTTTCGCCATGTCTTCCACCGGCGGCATGAGAATGAAGAAATTGAGCACAAAACATCCCGCCATGATCGCAACGATCACCGCCAGCGTCCGCTCAAAAACCTGTGTGGTGCCGCTCCAGAAAATGAAATAGGCGACAGCGCAAAAGAATGCGGCCCAAAACAAGGGGTCGATCCCGCCTTCGATGAAAGTTTTGGACCATTCAAAACTGATATCGGCGACGATCCCCATGACGCCCATGACGCTGGCGCACACCCCAACACCCAGCGCGATGATGAAGAACATGCCAACGGCGGGGTGAATGTGCTTGCGGAATGCCTCCAGCGCGGTCTCGCCGGTCACCAAAGTGTAGCGGCCATAAGTTGCAATCATCAGATAGGTCGCAGCGCAAGAGACCAGCACGGTCCACAGCAGCGTCATTCCGTAATTGGCGCCTGCCGTCGCCATAGTGGTCACGCTGCCGGTACCAATATTGAATCCAAGCAGAAAAATGCCTGGCAGGAACAAGGCTAGCTTGGCTTTAATTCCCAAGGCGGGCGGAGCTTGCGACGTCAAAGCAACCTACCCCAGCTTATCCTTCAGAATCTGGTTTACAACCTGCGGGTTCGCTTTGCCTTGCATCGCTTTCATCGTTTGACCGACGAAGAAGCCAAACAGCTTGTCTTTGCCGCCGCGATATTCTTCGACCTTGTCCGCATTGTTCGCGATGATATCATCGATTGCCGCTTCAATCGCACCGGTATCTGAAACCTGTTTCAGGCCTTCGGTATCTGCAATTTCATCCGGCTCGCGGCCAGTCTTCAGCACGATCTCAAAGATTTCCTTCGCTTGTCCGCCGCTGATCTCGCCTGCGTCCTGCATCTTGAGAATGCTTGCCTGACGCGCGGCCGTCGCATGGCTCAGATCCGCGTCATCGCCTAATGATTTCACTACACCCGGCGCAATGGAAAGCGACCAGTTTGCGACTTGCGTTGCGATTTTGGCTTCCGGCTTGCCCAGCGCTCCAGCAGTTTCTGTCAACAAGGTCTCAAAACGCGCGAATGTCTCAACCTCTGCAGTCAACGTCGCTGCGTTGTAATCGCTAAGGCCAAGCTCAGTGGCGTACCGCTTGCGCTTGGCATCCGGCAATTCAGGCAGTGACGCGCGGCATTCTTCAAGGAAGCTGTCTTCAAGCTCTAGCGGCAACAAATCAGGATCGGGGAAATAGCGATAATCATGGGCGTCTTCTTTCGAGCGCATCGAACGCGTTGACCCTGTGCCCGGATCAAACAGCCGGGTTTCCTGGACCACCTTGCCGCCGCTTTCGATCAGATCAACCTGACGGTTCGCTTCATGCTCGATCGTCTGCATCACAAAACGCACAGAGTTAACATTCTTCGTTTCTGTGCGAGTGCCCAGTTCTTCACCCGGACGGCGCACGCTGACATTCTCGTCTGCGCGCATAGATCCTTCTTCCATATTGCCATCGCAGCTGCCGACATAGCGCAGGATGGTGCGCAGCTTGCGCACATAAGCACCTGCTTCAGCTGGCGAAGTCATATCCGGACGGCTTACAATTTCCATCAGCGCAACACCGCAGCGGTTCAGATCGACATAGGACATGGTCGGGTGCTGATCATGCATCAGCTTGCCCGCATCCTGCTCGACATGGATGCGCTCAATCCCGATCACTTTGTCTTCAGGGATACCGGCTTTTTCATCCGCTTCGATCGTCAGCTGCCCTTCACCCACCAGCGGGTGATAAAGCTGACTGATCTGATAGCCTTGCGGTAGATCGGCATAGAAGTAATTCTTGCGATCAAACCGGCTCCATGCGTTGATCTCAGCATCAATCGCCATGCCTGTGCGCACAGCTTGGCGGATGCATTCGCGGTTCGGTACCGGCAGCATGCCCGGCATTGCAGCATCGACTAAGGAAACGTTGCAATTGGGTTCTGCGCCAAACTCGGTTGAAGCGCCTGAAAACAGCTTCGCCTTGGAAGTCACCTGCGCGTGGACTTCCAGTCCAATCACGACTTCCCATTCGCCTGTCGCGCCTTGAATTCGATATGTGCTCATACGACCTGCAATAGGGTCTTCGCATGGCTGTGAAAAGCCGGATTCTGACGCAAAATCGCGGCAATTTCGAAGCAAATGTGAACGGGCTGGTAACTATGTGGGTCTAAGGTCCCCCGCATGACCGCTTATAAACCGATTTTGCTGCCGGAAAGCTACGGCGAGCGCGTAGAAGTTTCAGTGACACCGCGCGCCATTCGGAATGGTGATCGGCTGGTCACGCTCGACCTTTTGCGCGGTCTCGCAGCAATAGCGGTTATGCTGCGTCATTACCCGTGGCCGGGCCATCAAATACCGATCCTGCCAAGCAGCTTTCTGGCTGTGGATCTGTTTTTCTTGCTGTCAGGTTATGTCTTGGCAGCGACGTATGAGCCGCGCCTGCTGGGCTCCATGAGCGCGGGCAATTTCATGAAGCGCCGCATTTTCCGGATGTACCCGCTCTATCTTATCGGCCTCGCTGTCGCTCTGCTGGCGTGTCTTGGCGCGGTGGGGACGCACCCGCCAGCTGTGATGGGGGAGAGTGAGTTTGCGCTCGCCGCTGTGTTGAACCTGTTTTTCCTGCCTGCACCGCCTCCTGGCCTCGTGCATGACACCATCGTCACGCAGGCCTTCCCGTTCAACTTCCCGGCATGGTCCTTGTTTTGGGAACTGGCGGTCAATGCTATTTACGCGCTGATAATCCTGCGTCTGACGCCTAAGATGATTGCAGCGATCATAGCGGGATGCTTCCTCGCGATGGTATTCTTCGCGCTTGGCAATGGCACGCTCGATTCAGGCTCCACATGGGGCACATTTGCCATGGGCGGCCTGCGTTGCGGCTTTGCGTTTTTCTTAGGCGTTGCGCTGGTGCGCATGCGCAGCTTCGCCGTTGCGCCTAAACTGCCAAGCTGGATACCGGTTGTGCTACTCATCAGCGCGCTTGCTGTTCCGGTAAGCTGGGGGCCATGGCCAGCGCTGATCAGCGTGGCGATCGTTTTCCCGCTCGCAATCTGGCTGGGCGCATCAGCCAGGCATGGCCCGGTTGAAGCGAAAATCTCGCATTGGCTCGGCTGGTTAAGCTATCCGATTTATGTCTTGCAATTGCCGGTCCTGATGCTGGCAGGAGCGGTGATGATTGCGACCACAGGCGAATTCTTCGGCGACAATCTCGCGCGTGATTTGGCAATCTATATCGGCGGGACTGTGTTGTTAGCGATCATCGCTGGCAAGCTGTTCGACGAGCCTGTGCGCAAATGGCTGCAAAGGCGGATGCAGCGGGTCTAAGCCCTAACAGGATAGCGGTCTTCGAAACCTTCGAAGGAATAGCCCAGCGCCTTAATATCTTGTGCGTAAAGGTCTGACACAATCTCGATCATCTCAGGAGTATAGGCGCTGCGGTAGTCGCGCTTTTCTGTGCCTGAAGTGATATTGCGATGGGTGACCTTCGCTGCTGGATTGACCTTTTGGCGAACGATTTCGAAGTCCTGCGCAAAACGTTCAAACCGGCCCACAAAATCAAACCCAAACCATTGGCCATCAAGCCCTTTGAGGAAGTGCGCCATGGGGAGAAAATGGACTTTCTCGCGGGCCACATCCTGCGGCAATATGTCGTTGACGAATTGCTCGAAGCTAGAACAATCAGCCAAGAAGCGCTCCGTGTATTCAGCATCAGCCGCTGGCCAGCCGCCCGCTTTGAGAAAGTTATAGGCTGAGAAAGCCCGGTCCCATGGATTACGGACGAATGTGAATGTGAACATGCGGTCAAGCGCGCTTTTTTGCATGACCCTTTGGTATTCGCCTATCACGCGATGCCCGCCAGCCAGATTGCCATAGAGGTTTTGTGCAACTGATGTGCCAGCAGCCTTGGGAATATGCAGAAACAGGCTTTGAGTGCAGACAAATCCGGTCAAGGTATAATCGTCTTCGCTTGGCGGAACGCCGGATGGCAAAAACCAGCGTCTCAGATCGCGTTTGCCAAATGGATAGCGAACGAAATTAGGATGAAAGGTTCGTAACACGGCTCCAATGCCAGGAGTGCCCTGAGCGTTCATGAGAGCTTACCACTAATCGCGGTCACCGGTCTCATTACGCTCTTTCATCGTCGGAAATTGCGCTTCGCCATGCTCCACATTTTTGCGGATCCAGTTTGCAAACATGAAGGTCGCAGGAACGG
>WTKI01000130.1 GCA_011524425.1 Altererythrobacter sp.
TTTTTGAGAGAGGGATCGACGTTTGCCACGAGACGGTCCGGTTCTGGTGGAACAGTTTTGGTCCACTATTTGCAGCTGATATCAAGCGCCAGCGTATCAATAGAATGCGCGGGTTCCGTCAGTGGCGCTGGCACCTTGATGAGATGTTCGTAAAGATCAATGGCGAAACCCACTATCTGTGGCGAGCGGTCGACCATTGGAAAACGATTGGTTCGCTACCACAATCAGACAGATCAATACCAAAAACTCTTGCCAATTGAGGGCCGCCCACACATGATCGATCTCTGAACTTTCATCCAGCAACGAGGTGGGGAATGGAAGTAATTTCGTGATGGCAAAGGCATAGGAACGAGGCGGTGATCCAAACACGACCGGTTCAACGAGAGTGGTCAGAAGGGTACCAAAATTGGATCAGATGACTAGCGCTGACCCATTGAGCGAGATTGCCCAATGGGTAGCGAAGCGAACATCCATCTGGCCGCAGGAAGCCTATGCCGTTGCGGAAAATTCGCTTGTCGATACAATCGCCTGCATGATCGCTGGCGCTGATCACCCGGCTATCCGGCAACTTTGTGGCCTGGTCTCGCAATGGGGTGCTGGGCCCGCGACAATCATAGGCGCGCCACACACATTGTCCGCGCCATGGGGAGCTCTGGTGAATGGGGCAGGTGCCCATGCGCTCGACTATGATGACAATTTTGATCCGGCCAAAGCGCATGCTTCGGCCGTCCTAATTCCCGCCCTACTGGCTCTTGGAGAGCAAGAGAAGCTGACGCTTGAGGCCCTGCTCGACGCCTATATCGTCGGGCTCCAAGCCATGGGACACATTGGCCAGGCAGTAAACCCGTTCCATCGCAATCGTGGGTGGCACGCAACGGCGACAGTTGGCGCAATTGGTGCGGCAGCCGGATGCGCGCGACTCATTCGGCTTACCCCAGAGCAAACAGCGCATTGTATTTCCATGTCGACCAGTCGTGCGGGCGGATTCATGAGCCAGTTCGGCACCGATACAAAACCACTTCATGCAGGCTTTGCAGCCTCAGGCGCCGTCCAGTCGGCCTTGATGGCGCGCGCTGGATTGACGGCCGGCGCGTCCACACTTGAGGGCCCGCATAGCTTGCGCACACTGATGGTTGGTCAGGATGTGGAGGAACTCGCCCGAGATATGCTCGGCACTGACGAGCATGGTCAGTCCACCAGCTTTGTTGCCGGGAGGATCGCAGAACCACTCCAGATTTTGGAGAACGGTTTGAAAGTCAAACGCTTCCCAAACTGTGGCAGCACGCACCGTGCTCTCGATGGGTTGCTGGAACTGCGCGAAAAACACGATCTCACCGCCGATAAAGTTGCGTCGGTGCATGTGAGTGCGCCCGCTTCGCATCTTCGCAATCTGCCGTATGACGATCCGCACACGCCCAACGAAGCGAAGTTCTCGCTCGAATACAATCTTGCGGTTGCGTTGGAGCAGGGAACGGTTGGGCTGACTGACTTCACTCCTGAGGCGATTGCACGATCACATATCCGAGCACTTTTCGCAAAAGTATCAAAGACACCGGTCGAGAAGCTCGAGAGTGCATTCCCAACCGAGGTTAGTATTAGCACCCAATCGGGCGAAACTCTAACCACGTCCATAGCCATGCCGCGAGGGAGCCGGGAGGCCCCGCTGACTCGCGATCAGTTGTTCGCAAAGTTAGAAGATTGTTGCGCGGCGGCGAAGTTGGGCGCAAGGACGCAGAGCATAATCGATGCCTTGCAGGCCCTCGATCGCAGTGCGAAGATTTCTGATCTGACCGCTTTGTTCGATTGGATAAAGCCAGCCTGAAATCAAACAGGGATAGGTGGACCATGAAAAAAGTAACAGCCTTGATTCTCGCAGCCAGCCGAAAGGGGCCGAGGGATGAGGTGGCCCAATTGCAGGGCGTCAGCCATAAATGCCTGGTCGAAGTCGATGGCATTGTGATGCTCAAACGGGTTGTGGATGCCATCGCGGGCAGCGACTATGTTGATCGCATCTTCGTATCGATCGAAAGCGAGGCAGTCCTTCGCGAATCCGATGTGCTTTCTGAAATGCTCGACAGGGATGTCTTCACATTCCTACCGAGCGCTGACAATTTGTTCAGCAGCATTCAGCAGGGTGTCGGTGCGATTGAAGACCCTTATCCGCTCATTATCTCCACAGGCGACAATGCGCTCCACACAACCGAGTATATCGATCATTTTTGCACTGAATTGCACGCGACTGAAGGAGATGGTTTCGCCGGTTTCACTCCAGCCCAGACCATCCTCGACGCCTATCCCGATGGCAAACGCGCCTTTCACGAATTGAAGGATGGCGGTTGGTCGAGCTGCAATCTCTATGGTCAGAAGAACGACAAGGCCCTGACAGCGGCGAAAGCGTTTGAGACGGGCGGCCAATTTGGCAAGCAGCCCCGGCGATTGCTGAAGGCAATGGGCTTGGGTTTCGCAATCAAGTACAAGTTCAAGCTGACGACTCTCCAAGGGCTTGCTGACCACCTCTCTCGCCGTTGGGACTTAAATCTCAAGCCGATCGCGATGCCGTTTGCCGACGCGCCAATTGACGTCGACAATGTCGGAGATTTTCACCGATCCGAACGGATACTGAAGAAGCGTCGCGAAGTCGCTTAGCTCTCCGAGCGCTTCTTATGATCCTTGATGGCCTTGTCAGACTAACTGGACCTGATTGAGGATTAAGTTGGCGAGAGTAGTGCGAGCGGATGCTCAGACGCCGTAAGCCAGACAGCCCTTTCAAACGTTTCAACTCATCACCAGAGGTCATTCGGCTTGTAGTGATGATGTATGTGCGGTTTCCGCTTTCACTAAGGAACGTCGAGGACCTCCTGTTCGAGCGCGGGATCGATATCTGCCATGAAACCGTGCGGTTCTGGTGGAACAGGTTTGGGCCGCTGTTCGCATCCGACATCAAACGACAGCGGATCAGTAGAATGCGTGGGTTCAGGAGGATGAAGTCACTTCAGAAATTCGCCTCAGTTCATGCCAACGTCCACAACCACTTCAGTTCCGACCGTCACCTCACCGACAGAAAGACCTACAAAGCCAACCGCTCAGCTGCCCAGGCTGAGTGGCAAAACCTCATGGCCTGAAGAGCCACTCGGGTAGGGAACGCTATACCAAGTGGAGACTAGTTAGCATTAGACTGACAGCACCGCCACCTTGCTACGCCGGGTCATCAGACTAAGAGGATGCTCGGCGAAGAAAGCAGCTAGCGCGGCTTTACGAGCCCGAAGTCGAGACCTCTGACCCGGCTTCAAGAATTGTCTCCATTGCCACATATGTCGAGGTGCTCGAGACGTAAGGCAAAGCGGAAATCTTTTCGCCCAGCACACTTCTATATGCTGCAATATCGGTTGTTCTCACTTTCAAGAGATAGTCAAAATTGCCAGCTATCATATGGCATTCTTCGACTTCGAGGATCCGGCGGACACCCGCCTGAAATTCGGCCAGCGCCGCCTCGCGCGTGTCGCTGAGTTTGACTTCGGCAAAGGCGACATGGCCTTCGCCAAACTTCTTGAAGTCTACCACAGCGCGAAAGCCGCGAATGCAACCCGTTTCTAACAAGCGTTTCAGGCGGATCTGGCAGGGTGTCTTTGAAAGGCCCACCCGCTTGGAAAGTTCTGTGACGGACAAACGACCATCGACCCGCAACTCCTCGATGATCTGGCGATCAATCTGGTCAAATTCACTATATCTAGAATTTTTAGTAGCCATGTTCCCCAAAATATAACGAAAGAAAGGTCGTGTGAGAATAGAAGAACTGCAAATTAGGCAGATTGCCTGTGAGGAATCGGATAAATTTCCGGACAACCACCAGGAGACAGGTATTTGGCACAACCCACGGCATTTGCAGATTTTGCCCCCTCGATCAGCGAACCGAGCCCTCACCGGCATGCTATTCAGCAATTGTATCGCATGTCGGAATCTGCTGCGGTTGCGCCTTTGATAGAAGCGGCCTCGCTGAATACAAACGACCGCAAGGCCATCGCAAAGCTTGCATCAGGGCTAATCAAGCATCTGCGCAGTCAAGGAAACAGCCGCGGTATTGAGGGGCTGGTGGCTGAATACTCGTTATCAAGCGATGAAGGCGTTGCGCTTATGTGTTTGGCCGAAGCCTTGCTGCGCATTCCCGACAATGCCACTCGCGATGCATTAATCCGCGACAAGATTGCAGACGGCGATTGGCGCTCGCATATTGGTTTGGATCGATCCCTGTTTGTAAACGCAGCCAGTTGGGGGCTCGCAGCATCCGGCCGATTTATCGCTCCGGGTTCGCAAGACGCGCTCGCTTCTTCTCTGACTTCGGCAATTCAGCGCGCCGGTGAGCCGGTGATCCGCTCCAGCGTCAATCTCGCGATGCGCATGATGGGCGAACAATTTGTGACCGGCGAAACGATAGAAGAAGCGCTCAATCGAGCCCGCAAACAGGAAGCCAAGGGCTTCTCATATTCTTACGATATGCTCGGCGAAGCAG
>WTKI01000103.1 GCA_011524425.1 Altererythrobacter sp.
GCCGATAATGGAGTCGACTCCAAGCTCCATATTGTTCGTTCTGATGGCGGGTTGATGAGCGCAAAAGCTGCGCAGGATCGCCCTGTTCACACCGTGCTCTCCGGACCAGCTGGAGGCGTAACCGCAACAGCGATGATTTCCCGTCGCACAGGCCTGCCGCGGCTTTTGGCGTTCGATATGGGCGGCACATCAACCGACGTTTCCGTGATCATTGATGGCAAGCCGATTATCTCACGCTCGACAGAAGTAGGCAGTTTCCCTGCCAAGGTTCCGACGCTCGATGTTCGCAGCGTTGGCGCGGGTGGAGGCTCGATTGCGTCGCTAGCCGAGTTGACCGGGTCTCTGCGGGTCGGGCCGCAAAGCGCAGGCGCTTTCCCTGGACCGGTAGCTTACAGCAGAGGCGGGACGGAGCCGACAGTCAGTGATGCCAATGTGGTGCTTGGCTACTTGCCTCCTGTATTGTTGGGCGGCGAGATGGAGCTGGATGTTGAAGGTGCCAACAAAGCGTTGGGCAAAATTGGCGATCCGCTTGGTCTGACGCCAGCGGAGGCAGCGCAAGGCGTGATCGACATTGCCAATGAAGTCATGTTGGGCGCGCTGCGTGATATTACAGTTCAAAAAGGCCTCGATCCGCGCGAATTTGGCATTGTCGGATTTGGAGGAGCAGGGCCGCTTCATGCCAATGCAATGGCAGAGCTGCTTGGCTGTTACCCTGTCGTCATTCCGGCCAATCCAGGCGTACTTTCAGCGCTCGGCTTTCTTGAAGCAGAGTTCAAAAACGAATTCGTTCGCACTTTTATCCGCCAAGTTGAAGATGTCGAAGCAGCAACGATCTGGGGAGAGCTCAGCGATCTGGCTAGCAATGCTGGGGAATGGCTGATCGCACAGGAAGTCGAAGAAGGTGACCGCAAAATCACCTATTCGATTGATTTCCGCTATGAGCAGCAAGGCTTTGAAGTTTCGATTGAAGTTGACCCTGAACTGGTTGCAAGCGCCGGATCGCTCGACCCGGTTGTTCAAGCCTTCCACGAGCAGCATGAGCAGCTCTATGGGGTGCGCTTTGATGTTCCAGTAGAACTGGTTGCTTTGCGGGTTATCGCGACCGGCGCGACTCCGCCGGTTGATCAGGAAAGCGCTGCTAAAGGGCAAAGTTCTTTAGCAGATGCATTGCTGGAAACCCGTCAAGGCTTCTTCAAGGGCCAGTGGTATGACACCCCGCATTATGATCGCGACAAGCTTGCGCCGGGAACCAAGGTGCCCGGTCCCGCGATTATCAGGCAGTATGATACGACCACTGTGCTGCTTGCCGAACACTATGCTGAAGTCAATCCGGACGGTGATTTGCTGATCTGGCCCAATGACAAAGGGAGCGCAAACTGATGTCTGTCAAAGTTGATCCTATCACGCTCGACATAATCGAGAATGCGCTGTCCAACGCTCGCGGAGAAATGGACACGACCCTCAAACGCATTTCTCTCTCGCCTGTTATTCGCGAACAGAATGATGCATTCCCGATGATCTGTAATGAGCGCGGGCAAATGGTCGTCGGCCAGTTCGGTTCTTACATTCCAGGCGTCGTCTCGCAGTATGAAGACGATATCAACGAAGGCGACGTGTTCGTCTGGAACGATCCTTACGCTTGTAAGGGATCCATCTCGCACAACAATGACTGGTGCGTGATGATGCCGATCTTCCATGAAGGTGTGCTGGTCGGGTACAGTTCCATGTTTGGTCATATGATCGATGTTGGCGGCAAAGTCCCCGGCTCCATGCCTTTTGATGCGCGCTCGATCTGGGAAGAGGGACTGCGCATTCCGCCGGTCAAAATCTATGACAAAGGCGTGCTCAATCAGGGTGTGCTCGACATCATGTTGAACAACAGCCGCACGGCAAGTTCTAACCGCTCTGACTTGATGGCGCTCATTGCCGGTTGCCGAACCGCGGCCAAACGCATTGGCGAGATTTGCGACCGGTTTGGACGGGATACCTATCTCAGCGCATGTGACATGCTGCTCGATCGCACAAAAATTGCGATGAAGGCCTTGATCCACAAATACATTCCGGAAGAGAAAATCTCTTTCACAGACTATGTCGACGATGACGGTCGCGGTAATGGCCCGTTCAATATGACACTGTCGATATATCGCAAAGGCGATGTGGCTGTGTTCGACTGGACAGGCACGGATGACCAGGCCGAAGGGCCCATAAACTTCCACATCCATGAAGGCCTGTGCAAGCTCTTCTTCGGCATCTACATGATCATGGCGTTCGACCCGGACATGCTATTCAACGAAGGCTTCTACGATCTTTTTGAAGTCATCCTTCCTGAAGGAAGCCTGCTCAATCCGCGTTTCCCTGCGCCGCTTGGTAACCGCTTGAACACGCATACCCGCTTTTTCGATTGTCAGGCAGGCGCGCTTGGTCGCCAGGCACCGCACCTGTCGATGGCAGCAGGATATGGCACTAGCCCGCACTTCATTTTTGCAGGGCAGGACAAGGACAATAAGTACTTCCAATTGATGGAATTGCTGTTCGGCGGCGTGCCGGGCCGTCCGCGCGGTGACGGATTGGACGGCCATGCTTGGTGGCCTCTCTTCAGTGCGACACCGATCGAATATATCGAGAACTATTACCCTGTGATCGTGGAAAGTTATCGTCCGATCAAGGATTCAGGCGGTGCAGGGCTGCATCGTGGCGGTTCCGGTATCGAGAAAGTCTATCACTTGCTCGAACCGGGTGAGGTTTCGATCCATGATGACCGCGAGACTGTGCCACCGTGGGGTGTGAATGGCGGCCTTTATGGCGGCACTTCAAGCAAATGGATCAAGCGCGCCGGCAGCGAAGAGATGGAGCGTATACCGTCCAAGATCGATGATCTTCCTGTCGCTCCGGGCGACAAGGTCATCTTCCGCACCGCCGGATCCGGCGGGTGGGGTGATCCGCTGGAACGTGATGCGGCATTAGTGGCTCGTGATGTTGGCCGGGACCTTGTCTCAGTTGAACGTGCAGAAGAGCATTATGGGGTGATCCTGGCGTCAGACGGCAGCGTCGATGAAGCACAAACCACAGCGCTGCGCGAGAAAATACGCTCAGTCCGCGGGGCACCTGAACCCTTCAGCTTTGGTTTTGAACCGGAGCAACGCGAAGCGGCTGAGTAATCCGCCTAACCTGATAAAAAATAAGGAATTCCCAAGATGGCCCAGTGGCTCAAGCAAGCCATTACGACTGAAGTCCGGATGGACGCAGATCGCAAGGTACGTGAAACGGTTGAAGCGATCCTTGCCGATATTGAGAAACGCGGCGATGAGGCTGTGCGCGAGCTGTCGGTTAAGTTCGATCAGTGGGGCCGCGACGATTATCGCCTGACAGACAGCGAGATCGATCAGTGCATCGACAGCCTCGATCGGCAGGCGATTGCGGACATTGAATTTGCGCAGAAACAGGTTCGCAACTTCGCCCAAGAGCAGCGCAAGGCCATTCAGGACATCGAAGTGGAGACGGTTCCAGGCGTGGTGCTGGGCCATAAGAACATACCGGTGAACGCAGCTGGCTGTTACGTTCCGGGCGGCAAGTATCCGCTGCTCGCCTCTGCCCATATGTCGGTAATAACCGCCAAGGTCGCAGGGGTTCCGCGCGTGGTCACATGCGCGCCGCCATTTGAAGGCAAGCCCGCACCGGCCATCGTTGCAGCGCAAGCTATGGCGGGCGCTGATGCGATCTATGCAATGGGCGGCGTTCAGGCCGTGGGCGCGATGGCGATTGGCACGCAAAGCATTGATCCGGTCGATATGTTGGTTGGCCCGGGCAATGCATTTGTCGCAGAGGCAAAACGCCAGCTGTTTGGCCGGGTCGGGATTGATCTGTTTGCGGGTCCAACTGAGACAATGGTGATTGCTGATGAGACCGTGGATGGCGAGATTTGCGCGACAGACTTGCTTGGACAGGCAGAGCATGGACCGGATAGCCCGGCGATCCTGATCACGAACTCAGAAAAACTTGCGCGAGACACGATGCGTGAAGTGGAACGGTTGCTGGAGATTTTGCCAACCCGCGAAATCGCGCGCCGTGCGTGGGACGATTATGGCGAAGTGATCGTTTGCGCAGACTATGACGAGATGCTGGATGTCGCGAACCAATATGCCAATGAACACGTCCAGGTGATGACTGATCGCGACGATTGGTTCTTGGAAAACATGAATAATTACGGGGCCTTGTTCCTCGGCCCTCGCACAAATGTGGCCTACGGCGACAAAGTGATCGGGACCAACCACACACTGCCCACCAAAAAAGCCGCGCGCTATACGGGCGGGTTGTGGGTCGGCAAGTTCCTGAAGACCTGCACCTATCAGAAAGTGCTGACCGACGAGGCGACGACGCAGATGGGCGAGTATTGCAGCCGGTTGTGCGCGCTTGAAGGTTTTGCTGGACATGGCGAGCAAGCCAATGTCCGCGTGCGCCGTTATGGTCGCCGCAATGTGCCTTACGCGGGCGCTGCGGAACC
>WTKI01000408.1 GCA_011524425.1 Altererythrobacter sp.
GTTGAGCTCGGGATAGCGCTCTGTGGCAGCGGGATCGGCATTTCGATCAGCGTGAACCGCAATCCTGCAGTGAGATGCGCGCTGGTCTCAGAGCCGCTTTCAGCCGCTTTAGCGCGCGAACATAATGATGCTAACTGCATCGCCATTGGTGCACGTCTTACCGGGATCGAAATGGCAAAGTCCTGCGTTGCTACATTCCTGGCGACTGAATTTGCAGATGCTGGCGATCCCAGCGGACGCCATCAACGCCGCGTCGCCAAATTGGGCCATCCACCTGACGGCTCGGACACTATTCAACCGCTGCAATAATCCGGCTTACTACAGAGCAAAAACCTATGAGCACTGCCCCATCATCCGAGACTGACATCATGGCCCGCTTTTGGCACGACGATCTTGCTAGCGCTGACCCTGAAATCGCAGCAGCGATTGGCAGCGAGTTGAAGCGTCAGCAGGACAAGATCGAACTGATCGCGTCTGAGAACATCGCATCGAAAGCGGTTCTGGAAGCCACCGGAAGTGTCTTCACCAACAAATATGCAGAAGGCTATCCGGGCAAACGCTATTACGGCGGGTGCGATTATGCCGATGTGGTTGAAACGCTAGCGATTGAGCGTGCGAAAGAGCTTTTCGGATGCAACTTCGCCAATGTGCAGCCGAACAGCGGTTCGCAAATGAACCAAGCGGTCTTCCTGGCGCTGCTGGAGCCAGGCGATACCTTCATGGGTCTGGACCTCAATTCAGGCGGGCACCTCACACACGGGTCTCCCGTCAATATGAGCGGCAAATGGTTCAATCCGGTCAGCTACGGTGTCCGCAAGGAAGACGAGCTGATCGACATGGACGAAGTCGCTGCCACCGCGCGCGAGCATAAGCCCAAGCTGATCATCTGCGGCGGGACAGCCTATTCTCGCCTGTGGGACTTCCCGCGCTTCCGTGAAATTGCCGATGAAGTGGGCGCATATCTTCTTTGCGATATGAGCCACATTTCCGGCCTCGTGGCTGGCGGTGCACATCCCTCGCCTTTCCCGCATGCGCATGTTGTCACCAGCACAACGCATAAATCACTGCGTGGTCCTCGCTCAGGCATTATCCTTTGGAATGACGAGGCACTGACCAAGCCACTAAACATGGCTGTCTTCCCCGGCTTGCAAGGCGGCCCGCTTATGCATGTAGTCGCTGCAAAGGCTGTTGCTTTCCGCGAAGCCCTGCGCCCTGAATTCAGAGCCTACGCCCATGCCGTGGTCGAGAACGCGCGCGCACTCGCAGCCAGCCTTGAAGAGAACGGCTTGCGGATCGTGTCCGGCGGCACCGATAACCATTCCATGCTGGTGGATCTCACCGCCAAGGACGTGACCGGCAAGTCTGCCGAGGCTGGCTTGGATCGCGCATGGCTGACATGCAACAAGAACGGTATCCCGTATGACACGCGCAGCCCGTTTGTGACGTCCGGTATTCGCCTAGGCACTCCTGCTGGCACGACCCGCGGCTTTGGCCCGGCAGAATTCCGCCAGGTCGGTGCATTGATTGCAGAGGTTGTCGACGGCCTTGCCAAGAACGGCCCCGAAGGTGACGCTCAGATCGAGGAAAGCGTACGCGGGCGCGTTGCAGAACTGTGCTCCGCCTTTCCAGTCTATCCGGAAGGCTAAGCTATGAGTGGCCGCAATATACTGGATGATGCCAAAGACGAAGTCGTGGGGATCGCAAAGCAAGGCGCAAAGCATCCCGGCACTAAGCCTCTGATTGCTGGCACAGCTATTGGCGCGCTGGGCGGATGGCTGCTTATCGGAGGTCCGGTAATTGGCGGTTTGGCAGGCGCTGGCCTCGCGATTTACTCGCGGGTCAAAAGGTAGACCACTGCCATGCGCTGCCCGTTTTGCGCCTACGAAGACAGTCAGGTTAAAGACAGTCGGCCAACTGAGGACAATTCAGCTATTCGCCGGCGGCGGCAATGCGCAAGCTGCGGTGCCCGCTTCACCACCTTTGAGCGGGTACAACTGCGTGAAGTCACAGTGGTCAAGTCTGGCGACAGGCGGGAAAGCTTCGATCGTTCCAAGTTAGAGCAATCTGTTACTCTCGCTTGTCGCAAGCGCGGCGTCAGTCAGGAGCGCCTCGATCAGTTGGTCTCAGGCATTCAGCGACAGGTTGAAACCGCTGGTGAGCCGGAAATCCCTTCAAGCCGCATCGGCGAGTTGGTAATGGACGGGCTGCGCCATATCGATAGCGTCGCTTATATCCGCTTCGCCAGTGTCTATCGCGATTTTAGCGAAGCAAGAGACTTCGAAGAGTTCGCCAGCACCGTACAGGAAGCGGCTAAGAATGGCGGCAAGTGAGCCACCGGTAATTGTCCTTGTTCGCCCGCAACTGGGCGAAAACATCGGGAAAGCAGCGCGCGCAATGCTCAATTTCGGGCTCATGGAAATGCGGCTGGTGTCCCCACGGGACGGATGGCCTAACCCCGATGCCGGTCCTTCGGCAGCGGGTGCGGATATCGTTCTTGAGAAAGCACAAGTGTTTGAAACAACGGCAGAGGCAGTAGCGGACTGCGCGCATATCTATGCGACCACAGTGCGCAAACGCGGCGTAACTAAACCCGTTGTTGGACCTGATGAAGCAGGCCGCGCAATCGTCAAAGAGCCAGGGCGAAGCGCCATTTTGTTCGGGCGCGAAGCATCGGGATTGGAAACAGAAGATGTTGCTTTGGCACGGAGCATCCTGACTGTGCCGATCAATCCCGAATTTGGCTCGCTCAACCTCGCTCAGGCTGTGATTCTCACCGCTTATGAGTGGTCTAAAGCATTACGCGAAACAGGCGCTGGGACAGACATGCTCGCGCAGCCAACACAAGAGGAGGACATTCTCCCTCCTGCCCCGCAGGCCGAGCTTGACGGGATGGTCGCGCATATTGAACGAATGCTGGAGCCTAAGGGCTATTTCTTTCCAGAGGCACGAGCGGAAGCCACACGCAGGACCCTTCGCGGCGTGCTGACCAAACCGGGCTGGAATCATTTGGAAGTCAGGACCCTGCGTGGCGTGCTTTCAACGCTGGAGCGCGCGGACAAAAACTTGCCGGATGACAGCTAGACTTGGGCAGGCGATCCACGTAAGTGGTCTTCGTCCCTATTTTACTCACAAATCAAAGGCTTCCCCCATGCGTTTTGCACTTGTCGCATTCACTCCCCTTGCGTTGCTCATCACCTCGTCTGCTGCATTAAGCGCTGAGCCCGAAAGGCCTGCTGATGACGTCGAACCTGCGGAAAGAGCGCCAGAGGCAGGCGAAGAAGTTGATGATGCTGCGGTAGAAGCAGAAGAGAAGCGCATCTGCCGATACATTCGCACGGATATGAACAGCCGCCGCAAAGAAAAGGTGTGTCTGACGAAGGAAGGCTGGCGCGAGTTGAACAACCGCCGCTGACTCTCGCGATTGACATTTGCGCGCAGCAAGCTAAACGCGCGCATTCGCAAATTGGCCCCGCATCCCGGTGAAGCGGTGGCCGCGTTGAAAAAGAGATTCAACGGAGCGATGCCGGGTTGAATGGTCACCACTGGGGTGATCCAGCAGATTTGAAGGATAGACTTATGTCTAAGCGCAAGAGCGCCAAGTATAAACTCGACCGCCGGATGGGCGAAAACATCTGGGGTCGGCCAAACTCACCAGTGAACAAGCGTTCTTACGGCCCGGGCCAGCATGGCCAGCGTCGTAAAGGCAAAATGAGCGACTTCGGCTTGCAGCTGCGCGCCAAGCAAAAGCTCAAAGGCTATTACGGTGACGTAACCGAGAAGCAATTCCGTAGCACTTACAAAGAAGCGACACGCATTAAAGGCGATACAGGTCAAAACCTGATCGGCCTGCTTGAACGCCGCTTGGACATGATCGTGTACCGCGCGAAGTTCGCTCCGACGATTTTTGCTGCTCGCCAGCTTGTCAGCCACGGTCACATCCGCGTGAACGGCGTGAAGTGCAATATCGCATCACGTCGCTGCGATGTGGGCGATGAAATCAGCTTGGGCAACAAGGCAAAGGAAATGGCGCTGGTCATTGAAGCACAGAGCCTGCCAGAGCGTGAAATTCCTGACTATGTCGCGCCGGATGGTAACGACAAAGTGACCTTTACGCGCGTGCCGAAGCTCGATGAAGTGCCATATCCGGTTACAATGGAACCGAACCTCGTGGTCGAGTTCTACTCGCGCTAATCCGCAAGGACAGCGAAACGAAAGAGGGCGGCCTTGCTGGGCCGCCCTTTTCTTTTGTGCAGAACAGATCGGATGCAGCGCAGCGCAGCGCTATTTGCGTGTCGCGTCCCACTCGTCCAATTCATAGGCGATAGAGGTTTCGACAAGCTGCTCCCACATTTCAGCAAGCGCCTCCGCCGGTAGGCCGCGCGCTTGAGCGTCTGCACGAGCGGCTTCAATCACTTGAGATTTGCGGGCTTCGTCACGCACTGTGTCGCGGGTAG
>WTKI01000276.1:0-3701 GCA_011524425.1 Altererythrobacter sp.
GCTGAAACGAGTTCAGCATGACGGGAGAGTGTGGTGAGCTGGGCCAAAGAACTCGAAGAACTGCGTAAGCGGGAAGAACTTGCTGAAAAAATGGGCGGGCCAGACAAGCTCGCGCGGCAGCATTCTCGCGGCAAAATGGATGCGCGCGCACGTCTGGCAGCGCTAACCGACGAAGGCTCTTTCCGCGAAATCGGCAAGATCGCGGGTAAAGGCCATTATGACGAAAACGGCGATCTCGAAGGCGTCACCCCTGCCCCGTTCCTGTTCGGTAAGGCCACCATCAATGGCAGGCCGGTTGTTGCAACCGCTGACGATTTCACCATTCGCGGCGGTGCAGCCGATGCCGGGATCAGCCGCAAAATGGTGCAGGCTGAAAAGATGGCGCACGAGCTGAAGCTGCCCATCATCCGCATGATTGATGGCACAGGTGGCGGCGGCTCTGTCAAAACGCTGGAGCAGATCGGCGCGACATACATTCCCGCTGTTCCTGGCTGGTCGGACGTGGTCAAAAACCTCGATAGCGTGCCGGTCGTCGCGCTCGCGCTCGGGCCAACAGCAGGGCTTGGCGCAGCGCGGACTGTCGCGAGCCATTATTCGATCATGGTGCGCGGCCTCAGCCAGATTTTCGCCGCTGGTCCTGCCGTGGTCGATGGGCTTGGCGAAAGCTACAAGGGGTCTGACGACCACCAGCAAGCCAAGGAAGACCTGGGAGGCTCTGACATTCATACGCGCAATGGCGTGGTCGATGACGAAGTCGCCAGCGAAGCCGAAGCCTTTGCCAGAGCGCGCCATTTCCTTTCTTTCATGCCGGAACATGTTGGCCAGCTTGCACGCCGGACTGAAACCGATGATCCAGTGGATCGCCGCGATGAAGGATTGCTGAGCCTTGTCCCGCGCGATCCGAAACAGGTCTATTCCATGCGGCAAGCGCTTGGCATGGTGTTCGACCAAGGCAGTGTCTTCGAAATCGGCCAGATGTGGGGCCGCGCTTGTATCACGGCGCTTGCCCGTCTTGATGGATGGCCGGTGGCGGTGCTCGCCAGCGATCCCAGCTTTCTCGGCGGATCATGGGAAGCGAAAACCAGCGAGAAGGTCGAGCGGTTTGTCAAACTCGCTGACCAATTCCGCTTGCCGATCGTCCATCTGGTCGACAATCCCGGCTTCATGATCGGGCGCGAAGCGGAGATGGCGGGAACGATCCGCTACGGCGTCAACGCTATGAATGCCGTCTACAAAGCGAGTGTACCTCTAAGCTGCATTGTCATGCGCCGGGCTTATGGCATTGCGGGCAGCGCGATGAGCAATGCAGAGAATTTCCAGTACCGTTACTGCTGGCCCTCAGGCGATTGGGGGAGCCTTCCCATCGCAGGCGGGCTGGAGGTTGCTTACAAATCGGAACTGGAAGCGGCCGAAGACCCCAAGGCGGAACTGGCAGCCATCCGCGCAAGGCTGGACAAAGTGACTTCGCCTTTCCGCAGCGCAGAGCGGTTCAATGTCGAGGACATTATCGACCCGCGCGACACCCGGCCCCTGCTGTGCGAATTTGCAGAGCTCGCGTGGCGGCGTTTGATTTCGGAGCCTTGACCGCCCGCGCCCTCTAACCTCGCAAGATATCGTGCAACTGCATATACCGCTTCGCTTGGCTTGGGCGGCGGAACAGTTTGCCCCGCTCGCTATAAAGCACCAGCACAAGAGCGATCAGCGCACTTGCAACCATAGCAATGGAAAGGGGCAAAGCAGTGCCATCATAGGCTTGTCCTATCGCAGCGCCCAGCACTGCGCCTGTGACCATGCGAACTGTTGTCTGCGCAGAAGAAGCAGCCCCTGCGATATGCTGGAACGGCTGCATCGCGATCGAGCTGAAGTTAGCGCCCACAAAGCCAAGCACTGTCATGTTGAGCGCGAGAAGCGGGACGAATTCCCACAGGGTCTGTTGCCCATCCCATGCAGAGACCACCATCAAGCAGCTGATAAACATAAAGCCTATGACCGCAGCATGGCTGACACGGCGCGCACCGAATTTTTCCACGATGCGCGAATTGGTGAAGCTTGCCACGACCATGCCAAGGATCGACGCGCCAAAGATAAGCGCGAAATAATCGCCGGCGCCGAAGCTCTCAGCGATCAATTGCTGACTGGAATTGAGAAAGCCGAATAGCGAGCCGAACACCAATGCCGCGCCAAGCACATAGCCAACGGAAATTCTATTCGAGAGCGAAACGCCCATATTCTTCAGGATCGTTTTGGGATCGATGTCCTGTACGTTTTCCTTCGTCAGCGATTCCGGCAAGCGGAACCACACCCACACGCCGATAACCAAGCCCATCACCGCCATCATCATGAAGATCGCACGCCAATCGGCCACCATCAGGATCAGCTGGCCAAGAGCTGGCGCAAAGATCGGTACGGCCAGGAACACCATGATAATAAGGCTCATCATGCGCGCCATCTTGTCGCCGCCCACCCTGTCACGAACGATGGCTGTGGGAACGACGCTGAGCCCTGCACAAGTGATCCCTTGCACAAAACGGATTGCAATCATGGTCCAGAATTCTGTCACCAGCGCACATGCGATAGACAGCACGACATAGCTGGCGAGACCGAAGAACAGCACAGGGCGGCGTCCAAACCTGTCAGCAAATGCGCCGGGTATGAAAGCACCTATGCCAGAACCCAGAAAGTAAGCGACAATAACGTATTGGCGCTCGTTACCTGCACCGCCCAGCTCATCGCCAATGATCCCAAGAGCAGGCAGCATGGAATCGATCCCAAAAGCCTGCAAGCTCATGATCATAGCCATAAGAAAAATCAGCTCGCGCTGACTTAATGTATCAGAGGGTTGGGCTGCTGACGGCATTGCATAGTCCTTGCGCGCAAAATCGCTTCCTGAAAAGCGCAATCTCTCTCGAGTTCGGTTAGCGAATGTAAAGGTGAGAGGTTCCCACAAGCAGAATGACACTTTAGTTTGGCCGCATGGCGAATGCATCTTCTCCTGACTCAGCGAAAAACTCTGATGCCTCGGACGAAACGGCCGGAACAGGCCTGCGCAAAATCATACACATCGATATGGACGCTTTCTTTGCGAGCGTAGAACAGCGCGACAATCCGGAGCTGCGTGGCAAACCTGTCGCAGTTGGAGGATCAGGAGGGCGCGGGGTTGTAGCAGCGGCAAGCTATGAGGCCCGCAAATTCGGGGTCCGTAGCGCCATGCCCTCTGTGACTGCGAAACGGCTATGCCCTGACCTGATTTTCGTGCGCCACCGGTTTGATGCTTACAAAGAAGCAAGTCGCACCATCCGCGCCATTTTCCATCATCATACGCCGCATGTCGAGCCTTTGAGCCTGGATGAAGCCTATCTTGATGTAACAGAGGACTTGCTCGGCATCGGTTCGGCAACACGGATCGCAGAGCTGATCCGGCAAGAGATCCGTGCGAAGACAAAACTGACTGCGAGCGCCGGCGTTTCGTACAACAAGTTTCTCGCCAAAATTGCCAGCGATCAGAACAAGCCAGATGGAATGTGCATTATCAAACCCGGGCAAGGGGCAGATTTTGTCGCTGAATTACCAGTGCGCCGCTTCCACGGGGTCGGGCCAAAGGCAGAAGAGAAAATGCACAAGCTCGGCATTCAATCCGGCGCAGACCTGGCCGCAAAGCCCATCGACTTCTTGCGCCAGCATTTCGGAAGCTCAGCTGATTA
>WTKI01000276.1:3801-5585 GCA_011524425.1 Altererythrobacter sp.
CTTGCCTCTGCCCATGCCGATCAGACTGATGGGTTTAACCTTGTCCAACCTGGAACGCGAAGGGGCTCAAGCAGCGCCTGACAAAGACACAGCCCAGCTTTCCCTGCTGTAAAAGCGCTTAAGCAGATTGGCTGAGGCTATTGCGGTAGTTCATAAGGAACTCGTCCACATAAATGCTCCGTCGGTTTGGCAAGCGGTCCACAGGAAACCACTGGGCTTCGATGATCTCACGTTCATTGGTGCGCGGCCTTCCTTGCGCCATTCCGGCAAAGATGTGCACTACATTTGTGGCGCCATAGAGAACTTTATGTGCCTGGCCGAGAGTACGCACCGCTTCTACCCGCAGCCCTGTCTCTTCGATGACTTCGCGCGAAGCGGCTTTCACAACGTCTTCATGCGCTTGCACACCACCGCCGGGCCATTGCCACAACTGTTTGCCATAGGACGGTCGCACCAGAAGAACTTCACCTGCATCATTCTGTGCAATCATAGCGCAGCCATGCACCGTGGGGCGGGCAATGCGCCAATAATAAGTTCGGATTGCATGCGCGAGCCGATAGAACCATCGATGCATCGGCTTTGGCATCAAACGAAGCACGTCACCGCTCCTTCTCCACATTCTTTGGCCGCATCCAGGTAACGTGCAATGGGTAGGTCATGCCCGCTATTCAATGCCGCTTCCAGCACGCGCCGTTTGTCTGGCGAGCCTCCGAGGGTGAACAAAATTGCGTCGGCCTGCAGTAAAGCGGGGATCGTTAGAGTAATCCGATCGAATGGCGCTTCAGGCGGCAAAGGTTCCGGGGTCAACCTGCGAACCTTTTGCGGATCTTCGGCTTGCGGATCAGTGTTGGGAAAGAGCGATGCGATGTGTCCATCTGCCCCCATCCCAAGCCAGACAAGTGCAAAGCGAGGCGGTACGCTTGCCTCTTGAAGACTACACACCGTTGCTCCTAACGGCTCGAACAAAGACCGGATCTTGCCAGTATTTGATGCCTCGTGATCTTCTGGCACCACGCGATCATCGCCCGGCCACACGACAATCCGGCGGAAGTCCAAATTCCGCGTAGTCAGCCGCTCCATGATCGGAAACGGCGTTGATCCGCCAGGCACGCAGATCGCCACTTGATCCTCGGCGGTCTCGAGAGCTTGCTGCAAAACGGCTTCGAGCCAATCGACGATTTCATCAATGCCTGACGCTTCGTGCAGGTGGACTTTAAGCATACCCCTTCGATAGCAGAAAGGGCGGCCCCGCGTCAGTGCAAGACCATCCCTTTCATGCGCTTAATTGTGGAAGTTTACCTTACTTGAGCGTTTGTGAAAGGAACCAGACACGCTCTTCTGCCATATCAGTCCAGTCGTCCAGCAATCCGTCTGTAGCATTGTCATTGGCTTGCTCTGCCAGCGGCTTCATCGCTTTCAAACGCGCAACCATCTTCGCATTGTCATCCCGCAATTCCGTGAGCATAGCTTCAGCTGTGAGTTCAGCGTCATCCTGATCCTTTACCTGCGTGTGGCTGGCAACAGCGCCAATCGAAGTGATCGTATTCGCATCAAGTTTGCGCACTCTTTCGCCAATCACATCAATCTGGTCGCGGATTTCAATCGCTTGCTCGTCAAACAGCAAGTGCAAATCGCGGAAGCGCGGTCCGGCTACATGCCAGTGAAAATTCTTTGTCTTGATGAACAATGCAAGATGATCGGCAAGAAGTCCGTTCAATTCATCAACCAGAGCTTTTTTCGTGTTATTTCCGATATTTGTCATATCAATCTCCTGTTGTCTTGCT
>WTKI01000276.1:5685-7498 GCA_011524425.1 Altererythrobacter sp.
AAGCCGCCACCGAGCATTGCGTGCTGGGCTTTGCCAAGTGCGGCCGCACTGGCAAAGATCACCCATCGCGCCGGATCAGCTGCTTGCTTAGCGAAAAGAACCAAACCGATGGCTCCAAGCGATCGCGTGGGTTCAGCAAGCGGCTTTGTTCGCGGGCCGCGAACCATCATCACCGCCGCCACAATGAGCGCTGCGGCGACCAGCAGCGCGCGTGACTGACCAATCAGAAAAGATGCCGCCCAAGCACCAAGAAGGGCCGCAATGGCAGCCGTTCCTATTGCTGTAACAAACCCCGCGATGAGCAAGCCGACATGCCGGTCAAGCTGAGTTGACAGGCGGGAAACGATTAAACAGGCTGGACTGCCTAGCACAGCCAGACCTGCGTAAACACAGGCGATCAAGGCGGCATCTGCGCTAATCAGGAAAACTTCCTAAGACGCCCATGGGCCGCGAATGGCGAATGTCTTGGTCGGGGAATAGGCGTTCACAAACAGCCATGATCCATCGGGGGAAAAGCACGCCCCTGCCAGCTCTGTCTGCATGTTGAGGCGCGCGAAGACGTATGGCTTGCCTTCAGGAGTGATACCAATCAAGCGGTTTGCAACCGTATCTGCATATTCGTCTTCGCAGACAATCAAATGCCCATTAGGTGCGACGCAAAGATTGTCGCCATAGTTGAATTGTTCGACGCTTTCGCTTTCGAAAAACAGCTCAAGCAAATCAGGTCCAGCGCCCCGCCCCGGAACCAACCGGAAGACTTGGCCGCATTCTGCTGCACCGCCATTAGTGCAACAGAAGAACAGCTCACCGTCGCCCATATGGATACCTTCGCCGCGGGCCACCAGCGCAGCACCTTGTGCTGCCATGCGGTTGCGCAAGTCGTCTGCGGGCGATTCCACGTCATCGCAGTCAATCCAGCGGACTTCATAAGGCCTACCAGTTTCCAGCGACGCGTCACCATGGTTGCGTGTGTCGCTGATGCCATTTGCAAGCGCCATCGCTTGCAAGCGACCGCCAGCACTCAAATCGCCTAGTGTTGCAGGGATGAAACGATAGAACACACTGTCTTCTCGGTCCTCAGTCAAATAGACAATGCCTGTTTCCGGATCGACGCACGCAGCCTCGTGATTGAAGCGCCCCATGGCTTTAAGCGGCGCAGCATCAACCAGACCTTCAGCGTCAGCCGAAACTTCGAAAATATAGCCATGGTGGTCAGGGAGCTTGGTTCGCCATTCTCCCGATTCTTCGCAGCTGAGCCAAGTGCCCCACGGAGTGGTACCGCCCGCACAATTGCGGATCGTTCCTCCTAAAGAACGGAATTCACGTTTCACTTCCAAGGACGCAGCATCCAGTACAATATTTGTCGTCCCGCCTGGCAAAATTTTACCGTCCTTGCCCTTGCGATAGCCCTTTGCGATCGAACCGCCAGGCTTGTGATAGGTGCGCAGCTCGTGGTTGCGGACAAGAACAAGCTCACCTGTCTCCAATTCGAAGCAACCCATGCCGTCCGCGCGATCTGGTACTGTCCCGCCATCACTCATGGCATCGCCAAGGCTGGAGATCAGCCGATAGGAAAAGCCCTCTGGCAGATCGAGCAAGCCGGCTGGATCGCTCTTAAGCGCGCCATAGACATCCAACATCGCCTGACCGGAAACGCCAGATGTGTCCGGCGCCTTCACAGTGCAGCCGCTCGCCACCAGAGCCGCGAAGGCCGATCCGGTTGCGCCTAAAAAGGCGCGGCGATCAAAAGTGACAGGCATTGAAAACTCCGATTGGTCCAGTCCTTGGGCTGTGTAATAGCAATATGAAATCA
>WTKI01000276.1:7598-13794 GCA_011524425.1 Altererythrobacter sp.
CACGATAAAGCGGCAGAGATTGGGAGGTTCCACGATGAAATTAGAAGCAGGGATCGCTGCAGTTGTTACAGGGGGCGCCTCAGGCCTTGGCAAAGCCAGCGCTCAGGCTCTCGCGGACGCCGGCCTCAAAGTCGCCATCTTCGATATCAATGACGACGCAGGCGAGGCGCATGCGGCCGCAATCGGAGGCACCTATCATCATGTTGATATTCTGGACGAGCAATCGGTTGAAGATGGCTTTGCCGCTGCGCGCGCTGCCAATGGTCAAGAACGCGTGACAGTCCATTGCGCGATGGCGACCAAGCGCGGCAAGACGCTGGGCTTTGACAAGGAAACCCGCAGCTACAAACGCTTGTCGACAGAAGACTATGCTTTCGGGGCGCAAGGCATCCTCGTTGCGAGCTACCGTGTTGCCAGCATCTCGGCCTTAGGCATGGCTAATGCAGAGCCGCTCAATGACGATGGTGAACGCGGATCGATCACATTGACAGCAAGTGTGGCAGCAGAAGATGGCCAGATCGGACAGGTCACCTATGGCAGCTGCAAAGCAGGCGTGAACGGCCTCGTCCTACCGATGGCGAGAGACCTGATGGATCTTGGTATCCGCGTGAATTCTGTCATGCCCGGCATTTTTAACACGCCGCTGTTTAAAGGCATGAAAGAACGTAACCGTGCGGTTTGGGATCAGCTCAATGCTAGCGTACCCTTCCCCAAACGGTTGGGCGAGCCGGAAGAGTTTGCGTCGCTCATTACAGAGATAGCGCGCAACACCTATATCAACGGGCATCAATTCCGCTTGGATGGCGGTATTCGCATGCCGCCTCGGTAATTGCGGCTAGCGGGCCAAAAACCTGCGAATAGCGGCCACCGCGATAGGCTCGTCCAGCAAAGGGGCATGCCCGCGATCCGATACCTCAGTGTAATCCATTTTGCCGCTTCGGCGTCGCGCCATCTTTGCTAGCGTTTGCTGCGTAAGGATATCGCTGAACTCTCCTCGTAATGCCAGGACGGGGATCGGATCAAGCGCATCCCACAATGTCCAAAGGTCCGGCGGAACAGTCGCGGGCTGCTCATCTTCCATGCTTGCAGAGATCGCAGGGTCATAGGCAAAGCGCACTCGCCCATCGGGCAATTCCTCGCAGGTGCGTTTTGCGAAAGCCAGCCAATCATCGCTGCGATAGCCGATCATTGCACCGCCATTTATCGCCTCACAGCGCGCGGCGGCCTCTTCCCAGCTTCCCATGGGTTCTGAAGGCCCGACATAGCCGCGTATCCGGTCCAGCCCCTCTTCTGAGACTTCAGGGCCAACATCATTCAGAATGATCCCGGCAATACGATTAGGCTGCTCTGCGCCCATGACCATGGCCATCAGCCCGCCCATCGAAGTCCCGATGCAGATCACGCGATCAATACCCAGCCTATCGAGCAGCACCCACATATCTTGAACGTAGACATCGGGACGATAATTTCCCGGGTCGGGATCATATTCGGACTGCCCGCGTCCCCGCTGGTCAGGCACCACCATACGCCTGTTCCCAGCGCCTAGTGCGGCGATCAGGGGCTCAAAATCTGCTGAGTTGCGCGTCAACCCATGCATCATCAGCAGGGGAATACGCTTCTCATCACCCTTGCCAGCCGGAAGATCGCGCGCGAACAAATCCAGCCGATCGTCCGCGCTGCGATAGCGCACTTCGCGATAAAGTGTCGCGCGTGTCACAAGCCAGTCCTGACTAGAAGCGGATCTCGCCTGTTACAAACACGCGGCGCGGATCGCCATAGAAGCCTGTCAAAGTGCCTTCCAAGCCCAGCGTCGGGACAAAAGGCGCACCGCCTGTGCCGCCAGACACAAAGTTGTAGCCAGCCACAATATAGCGTTTGTCGAACAGGTTTTTGCCATGCAGGCCGATAGAGAAAAAGTCGCTATCATCGGTGTAAACCAAGCTTGCATCGACCAATGCGAAACCGTCTTGATCAAGGAATTCATTAGGCACTTCAAACTGGCTTGCATCGGAGCGGAGCGAAACTGAGCCCAGCACATCAACCATGCCGCTGGCGACCGGAAGACCCAGATTAAAGCCCATATGGCCGGTAATATCAGGCGTGTTCTGGAATACGCGCTGATCGGCTACATCGACCCCGAAAGCATCGATAAAGGTGTTAAACTCTGCATCGAGAACCCCCAGCGACCAGTTGATCGACAAGCGGCTGCCATCGCCGGCAAAGTCTTCGCCGACCAAGGCGTTTCCTTCAAACTCGATCCCGTTCACATCCGCGCTTGCTGCGTTAGAGGTGATTCCGATGAAGCTGTCATTGATCCCATCATTGTTGGTATCGACGCCGACAGAGCCGGGAATTTGCACATCGTTGTAATCGCTCTTGAAGACAGCCAGCGCGATGTTGACAGCATTGTCTAGCAGCGATGCTTTCCAACCCAGTTCGTAACTGTCGACGGTTTCCGGCGCGAAGCGCAAAAACTCGAACTGATCGTCGAAATCAATGTCGCCATCGCCGTCGAGATCAGGCGCAGCGCTGGTCTGGCCGCGAGGGTCAAAGCCGCCACCTTTAAAGCCGCGCGAATAGGTGAAGTAGATGTTGTGATCTTCATTCGGCTGGTAGCTGATCGAAGCGCGCGGCGTGAATTCCTTAAAGGTCTCGCTTCCGTCAAAGTCGGAGGTGACGGCAATGGGAATGGCCGGGCTGTCAGGAATGAACAGGTCCGAGAAACCGCCAATGAAGGTCGTACGCAGAACGCGGCTGGAACGTTTGTCATTAGTGTATCGACCGCCCAGAGAAATGCTCAACTGGTCCGTGAGATCATAGGTGAAGTCACCAAAGATTGACCATGTCTTGGTGTCTACGTCGCCTAGGGTCTGCGCATTCAAGCCAGGCAGGCTGATAAGATCGCCAACGGTAAACAGCGCTACATCAAATGCCGTGAAAGCGTTCGCATCAAGGTAATACGCGCCTAGAACTCCTGTCAGCCTATCGCCTTCATACAGGAGTTGAAACTCCTGACTGAACTGGTCATTCTCATAGATCGCAGGGACATCGAGATCGGCGGCAGGCAAGCTGTCAAAGTCGATCGGAGTGGTCGAGCTATCCTCGCGATAGCCGGTTATGGATTTGAGCGTAATGGTGTCGCTCACTTCCAAGGCGATATTCAGCGATCCGCCATAGGCTTCGACTTCCTGATCGACGATATCAAGCCCGGCACGTGTATCAAACGGATCATCAAGCACAGGCGCACCTGTGAAGAGCCCCGGGATCAACCGCCCGCCTTGGCGCGCTTCGGAATTGTCCTTCACATAGTCGCCAGCCAGCCGCACAAATAGCGGGCCATTGTCAAATTCCAGCGTGCCGCGTGCTGCCCAAACGTCCTTGTTATAGTTTTCCGTGCCAAGCGTGAGGTTGTCGCCGAAGCCGCCTCGCGAGAGACGCGCACCACTTGCGCCAATGCGCAGGCTGTCACTGATCGGTGTAGATGCGGAAACGACCAGATCAGCTTGATCGTAAGAGCCATATGTGCCGCGGATTTTGACCTGTGTTTCGTCCGGCAGGCGTGCTGTCACATATTTGATCGCGCCGCCAATTGTGTTGCGGCCATACAGCGTACCTTGCGGGCCGCGCAGCACTTCGATGCGTTCAACATCATAAACATCAAGCACAGCAGCTTGAGGTCGGTTGAGGTATACATCATCGACATACAGGCCAACGCCCGCTTCAAAACCTGCAACCGGATCTTGCTGTCCCACCCCGCGAATGAACGCAGTGAGAGTGGTGTTGGTGCCGCGGCTGACCTCCAGCGTCAGGTTAGGCACCTCTTGTGCGACTTCGACAATCTCAAGTGTGCCAGAGCGTTCCAACTGTTCAGCTGACAGGGCTGTCACAGCAATCGGCACGTCAAGCGCGCGTTCTTCGCGGCGCCGGGCAGTGACAAAGATCACGTTGCCGTCATCTTCGCTCGCTTCTTGTTCTGGCGATACGTCTTGCGCGATCGCCGCTCCTGGAGCGAGCGATGCAGTGAATGCCAGTCCGGCGCAACTCAGTAGAAAGCGCGCGGTTTTGCGGTGCGTGAAATTGGCCAAGTGTCCTCTCCTGCTTTATTCGTTGTCGACTCAATATTGAAAGTTGAACCACCTTTCAAGTTTATTCTTGCGTGCTTACGCTCCAGTTTGGTATTAGGGGCTTTGCAAAGGGGATCGCGCATCGACACTTCACCGCCTGTTCTGGACAAAACGCCGCGTACAGCGCGAGGCCGAAAGACCATGCGCAAGCTGCTGGATGCCGCCGCTGTAGAATTTGGCGAGAAGGGTTTTCATGCCGCTTCGATCAGTTCAATAACCCAGCGCGCAGCTGTCGCGCTTGGCACGTTTTACACATACTTCGACAGCAAGGATGCGCTGTTCCAGGCGCTAGTCCAGGATATGAGCGCGCAAGTGAAATCCAGCGCTGCGGCGGGGATTGCGCAATTGCATGATGCAGGTGAACCCAGCGCGTTGGATGTTGAGCAGTCCGCGCTTGCCAGCTTCCTCGCTTTCGCGAGCGAGCACAAAGAAATCTATCGCATCATCGATGAATCCGAATTTGTCGATCCCGCCGCTTACAAAGCCCATTATGAAAGCACGGCAGCGCGCATTCTGGAGAGGTTGCAAGCGGGGGCGGACAAAGGCGAATTGCGCGATGACCTGGAAGAAGCCCATGCATGGGCGGTGATGGGCATGAACGTGTTTCTGGGACTGCGCTATGCCGTTTGGGCGGAGGGCGCGGACGAAAGCAAAGTCTCACAATTGGCGCGCAGCATTCTGGAGCGCGGTATAACCAAATAACGCCGAACAGTCAGACGCAGCCTCTTCAACATCGATAATGACAAGCGCGCAATTCGATGACACATAGCGGGCATTATGACTGACCCGCACCCTGATTTTGTTGCGCGCCCAAGCAACAGCAGCACTTCAACGCATTGCACAACGGAACAATACGCAGAGATGTATGCCCGTTCCCTGGAAGATCCGGACGGGTTCTGGCTGGAACAAGCAAAGCAGCTAGATTGGTTCTCTGCTCCGACGAAGGGCGGCGAGTGGTCTTATGATCCAGTAGAGATACAGTGGTTTGCCGATGGCACTTTGAACCTGTGTTATAACGCGGTCGATCGCCATGTCGAAGCAGGTCGTGGTGATACCACCGCTCTGATATTCGAGCCTGATGATCCGAACGCTGCCGGACGCACGCTGAGCTATGCCGAACTGCAGAGCGAAGTCATTCAAATGGCCAACGCTTTGAAAGCCATTGGGGTGACTAAAGGTGACCGCGTTACGCTTTATATGCCAATGGTAATCGAAGGCGTCACAGCCATGCTCGCTTGCGCGCGCTTAGGGGCGATCCACTCTGTAGTCTTCGGCGGCTTCTCGCCAGAAGCGTTGGCTGGCCGGATCACCGATTGTGAAAGCCGTTTTGTGATTACCGCTGATGGCGGACTTCGCGGGGCAAAGCCGATCCCGCTGAAAGCCAATGTCGATGCGGCGTTAGCTTTGCCCGGCGTCGAAGTGGATGGAGTGCTGGTGGTTAAGCATACCGGCGAGGACGTAGCTATCATCGACGGACGCGATCATTGGCTGCATGAGATTGCATCGGATGAAGATGTGCCCTGCGAGCCAATGGCCGCAGAAGACCCGCTGTTCATTCTTTACACCTCTGGCTCAACTGGAAAGCCAAAAGGCGTCCTCCATTCCACCGGCGGCTATGGTGTGTGGGCGGCGACCACGTTTCACTATACTTTTGATTACCAGCCGGGTGAGGTGTTCTGGTGCACAGCAGACATAGGCTGGGTCACTGGGCATAGTTATGTGACGTATGGCCCGCTGATCAAAGGCGCGAGCCAAGTGGTGTTTGAAGGTGTGCCGAACTATCCCGACCATGGCCGGTTCTGGGACGTTGTCGACAAACACCAAGTCAACATCATCTACACAGCCCCAACTGCCATCCGCGCGTTAATGCGCGAAGGTGATGAATTTGTGACGAGCCGTGACCGCTCTTCACTGCGTTTGCTCGGCACTGTTGGAGAACCGATCAACCCTGAAGCATGGCGTTGGTACTTTGATGTCGTAGGCGGCGGTCGTTGCCCCATCGTCGACACCTGGTGGCAAACCGAAACGGGCGGTCATATGATCACAACGCTGCCTTCAGCGCATGACATGAA
>WTKI01000276.1:13894-21120 GCA_011524425.1 Altererythrobacter sp.
GATGCCGAAGCGTCTGACGAGCTTGTGACAGAGCTTCGGCAACATGTACGCAAGGAAATCGGGCCGGTTGCAACGCCCGATCATATCCACCTGACTCCGGCCCTGCCTAAGACCCGTTCCGGCAAGATCATGCGCCGCATTCTGCGCAAGATAGCAGAGAACGATTACGGCTCTTTAGGTGACACCTCCACGCTGGCAGATCCTGGCGTCGTGGACAGCCTGATCGCAGGGCGCCAGAACACTTAACGCTGCGCCTTGTCAGTGGTTTTGCGCGCCTCCAGCCCCGCGCGGCACACGGATCGAATCCACCAATCGGGCAATCTGAGGCGGAGGTGCAGCGGTTAGCTTTGCCACTATGATCGCAATCGCGAAGTTAAGCGCCATGCCAACCACCCCGATCCCTTCTGGAGAGATCCCAAACAACCAGTTCTCAGCCACGTTCGCAGCCGGGTTCGCGAGCTTGAAATAGGCGATATAGGCAAAGGTGAAGACAAGCCCTGCGACCATGCCGGCAATCGCGCCTTCCTTGTTCATAGATTTGCTGAATATGCCCATGAAGATGGCAGGGAAGAGGCTCGCCGCGGCTAGGCCAAAGGCAAAGGCGACAACCTGTGCCACCCAGCCGGGCGGATAAATCCCGAGATAACCGGCGACGACAATCGCGGCCGTGGCAGCGATACGAGCGGCCAGCAGTTCGCCCTTTTCGCATATGTCCGGGCGAAAAGTGGACTTGAGCAAATCATGGCTGACAGAGCTGGAAATCACCAGCAGCAGGCCCGCCGCAGTCGACAGTGCAGCCGCTAAGCCGCCTGCTGCCACTAGCGCAATGACCCAGCCGGGCAGATTGCCGATTTCTGGGTTCGCGAGCACCATAATGTCGCGGTCGACATAGATCTCGTTTTCGCTGTCAGAGACCGGCGCATTGGTGACCAGACGCTCACCAGAAGGGCCACGTTCATCGCTAAATTCAGGCGCGCCTTCAAATGCATTGCCAGCCCGGTATTGCATCACGCCATCGCCATTCTTGTCCTGAAAAGCGATCAGGTCATTGCTTTCCCAATTGGTGAACCACTCAGGTGCTTCAGTATAGCTTTGCTCGTTGACGGTATCGACGAAATTGAGCCTCGCAAACGCGCCAACCGCAGGGGCTGTTGTGTAAAGCAGCGCGATAAAGACCAGCGCCCAGCCCGCTGACTTCCGTGCATCCGACGCTTTGGGTACAGTGAAAAACCGAACAATCACATGCGGCAAGCCCGCTGTGCCAACCATCAGCGCGAGCGTGATGCAAAACACATCAATCATGCTTTTCGAGCCATTTGTGTACTCGCCAAAACCCAGATCAAGCAAAACCAGATTAAGCTTTTCAAGCACATACATTCCCGATCCATCATTGACCTGACTGCCCAGTCCCAGCTGCGGGATCGGATTGCCGGTGATGAGGAAGCTTAAGAAGAAGGCTGGGACCATGTAGGCAAAGATCAGCACGCAATATTGGGCTACTTGCGTGTAGGTGATGCCTTTCATGCCTCCCAATACCGCGTAAATGAACACGATTCCCATGCCGCTGATCACGCCCCACATGATCGGGATGTCGAGGAAGCGGCTGAACACGATGCCAACGCCGCGCATCTGGCCTGCAATGTACGTAAAGCTGATAAAGATCAGACAGATCACCGCGACAACACGCGCGGCTTTCGAGTAATACCGCGTGCCGATAAAGTCAGGAACGGTGAATTGGCCAAACTTGCGCAGATAAGGTGCGAGCAACAAAGCGAGCAGGACGTAGCCGCCAGTCCAACCCATCAGGTAAACGCTCGCGTCGTAACCCAGAAATGCAATCAGCCCCGCCATGGAGATAAAGCTTGCAGCACTCATCCAGTCAGCGGCGGTTGCCATGCCATTGACGACCGGGTTTACGCCCCCGCCTGCAACGTAAAACTCCTTCGTTGATCCCGCCCGGCTCCAAATCGCGATACCGATATAGAGCGCGAAACTTGCCCCAACGAAGAGGTAGATGAGAGTTTGAGTGTCCATCAATCCTCACCCTCTTGGCTGCCAGAGATACCTGCACTGCGCTCATCATCATCGTCCACATGGTAACGCTGCTCAATCTTATGGATTCTCCAGCTGTAAAAGACGATCAGCCCGATGAAGACATAGATCGAACCTTGCTGGGCAAACCAAAACCCCAGAGGGTAGCCGCCGAGCATAAACTGATCGAGGAATTCGCGGAACAGGATCCCCGCGCCAAAGGATACAGCAAACCATATGATCATCAGCGAGACGAGCAGCCGGATATTGGCGCGCCAATACGCACTTTCGTCTTGGCTGGTTCCATTCTCTGGCAGATTATCCTGCGCCATACTTCCTCCTCCCTTTCGCGTAATTGTGATGCCGTAATTGGCTCAATGCGCCATGGCTAGAGGAAACAATTGGGCTCTTGGGGAGAATATATGCGTTGGAGCGGGTGAAGGGAATCGAACCCTCGTCGTCAGCTTGGGAAGCTGCTGCTCTACCATTGAGCTACACCCGCAGGGCTGCATATCTGCATTATAGCAGTGACAATGGCTGTGGCTATGCCGCGAGGTGGAAATGCGGTCAATCAGCTTCGCCAGCGAAAGATATTCTCGAAATCGTCGAAACATGCACAAATTCGCGATGCATACGATTGCTAATGATGCCACATTTTGGCAAATCGGAAGCGTTGGTGCGGGGTATGCCGCATGGAGAGGGTGTCGAGGCGCGGGATGCGTAAAAGCACAGCGTGGGATGTTGCTGAAAAGGCAGGTGTGAGCCAATCCACTGTGAGCCGGGTTTTTACAGGCTCTGCGCGCATCAGTGCGGCGACGCGCGATCGTGTCATGGAAGCTGCCAAATCGCTTGATTATCTGCCGGACAAGCGCGCGTCCCGCTTGCGCAGCGGTCATACGGGCGTGCTAGCCGTTGTTGTAATTACGCGGCCTGAAGACAGCGCGCGAGAAGTTAATCCGTTCGCTTACGCATTGCTGGGTAGCGTCTGCAAAGCCGCCTCTCAGCGCGGCTATGAAACGCTAGTGGCATTCCAAGCCGCAGAAGACGAGTTTTACGGCCGCTATGTCGAGCAACGCGATGCTGATGCGATGGTGGTCATCGGCACGACTCAAAATCAGGCTGCGTGGGATTATTTCCGGCCGCGCCTGCAAAGCGAGGAACGCACGATTTGTTGGGGCCTGCCCTTCGAAGAGGCTCACTCAGTTAGATCTGACAATCATGCAGGCGGTCGTCTGGCTGCTGAACACCTTTGGAACCAAGGCTATCGCAAGCCGGTGTTCCTTGGTCCGATCGAAAGCGAGCAGCGCCAATTTCATGAACGATTTGAAGGATTTAGCGAGGCATTACGGAGCTTCGGTAGCAAATCTATTATCGTCCAGAACCTCACTCAGAAGGACCGGATGCAGCAAGGCCGCGAAGCGATCGCAAGACTGGCCGACGAAGGCACGGATTTCGATTCGATTTTTGCCGCATGTGATTACATCGCATTAGGCGCCTTGGATGCCTTGAACGAGAGGGGTATGCGCGTGCCTGAAGATGTGGGCATCGTAGGATATGACGGCTTGGATGCGACTGCGCATGCCAACCCGCCTCTGACGACAATCAAAGCCGATCTGGAAAAAGCAGGCCAGCAACTGGTAGCGCAGGTTTTGGGGCAGGACGAAGCGGAAACGAGCGCACTGGCCCCCATTGAACTGATCGCGCGGGCTAGCACGGAGCGGCCCTGACTTCGCATTTTGAAGGGTAGCGCTTCGGACTGATCCAATGGCAAATATGCTAGGGGCCGCTCCCTTGCCAGCGGCGCATCCGCGCTCCATTTGAGAGCCAACATCAGGAGTCACGATTATCATGCGTCAAGTTGATCATTTTGTTGTTGGCGGTGCAGGCGGCGCTAGTGCGCGGACCCATCAGATTTGGAACCCATCTACCGGAGAAGTTCAGGCCGAAGTTGGGTTGGGTGATGCCGCATTGCTGGAGCGCGCAGTAGCCACTGCCAAAAAGGTTCAACCCGAATGGGCGGCTACCAATCCGCAAAAGCGGGCCCGTGTCATGTTCAAGTTCAAGGAATTGATCGAGCAGAACATGCAGAGCCTTGCAGAATTGCTGTCCAGCGAACACGGCAAAGTGATTGACGATGCAAAGGGTGACGTTCAACGCGGCCTTGAGGTTATCGAATATGCTTGCGGCATTCCGCAGGTCCTCAAAGGCGAATATACGCATGGCGCTGGCCCGGGGATCGACGTTTATTCCGTGCGGCAGCCTCTGGGGATTGGCGCGGGTATTACGCCCTTCAACTTCCCTGCTATGATCCCGATGTGGATGTTTGGTATGGCGTGTGCTGCTGGCAATGCCTTTATCTTGAAGCCGTCCGAACGCGACCCTTCTGTGCCAGTCCGGCTCGCAGAACTGTTCCTTGAAGCGGGCGCGCCAGAGGGCCTTTTGCAAGTGGTCCATGGCGATAAGGAAATGGTCGACGCGATCCTCGATCATCCTGATATTCCCGCGATCAGCTTTGTCGGCTCGAGCGATATTGGCCAGTATATCTACTCGCGCGGGACCGCGAACGGAAAGCGTGTGCAAGCTTTTGGCGGGGCCAAGAACCACGGCATCGTCATGCCCGATGCGGATCTCGACCAAGTCGTCAATGACCTGGCTGGTGCGGCCTTTGGTTCGGCAGGCGAGCGCTGCATGGCGCTGCCCGTGGTGGTTCCGGTGGGCGAAGACACCGCAGAGCGCCTTAAGGAAAAGCTGATCCCTGCGATCAACGGTTTGCGGGTCGGCGTCTCTAACGATCCGGATGCGCATTACGGCCCGGTTGTTACGCCTGAGCATAAAGCAAAGGTCGAACAATGGATCACCACCGCTGAGGAAGAAGGCGGCGAGATTGTTATCGACGGGCGCGGCTTTACGTTGCAAGGCCATGAGAAGGGTTTCTTTGTCGGGCCGACGCTGATCGACCACGTCACTCCGCAAATGAAAAGCTATCAGGAAGAGATTTTCGGCCCGGTCTTGCAGATCGTCCGCGCGAAAGACTTTGAGGATGCTGTACGCCTACCTTCTGAGCATCAATACGGTAACGGCGTCGCGATCTTTACGCGCAATGGCCATGCCGCGCGTGAATTTGCCGCGCGCGTCAATGTCGGCATGGTCGGGATCAATGTGCCGATCCCTGTCCCGGTAAGTTATCATAGCTTTGGTGGATGGAAGCGCTCCGGCTTTGGTGACATCGACCAATACGGAACGGAAGGCCTCAAGTTCTGGACGAAGAACAAGAAAATAACCCAGCGCTGGCCAGATGGCGGCGGTGATGGTTCTAACGCCTTTGTCATTCCGACCATGGGGTGAGCGTCATCCGTTCGGCCCTGCCCTTTGCGACGCTTGCGCTTATAGGCGCATGCGCCACGCCTCCTCCGCCGGAGGATTTGGAGCGGTCTGAATCTGACAGGGCGAACAAACTTGTGTGCGATGCAGAGGCTGTAATGGCGTATGTCGGTCAAACAATCGTAGGCGATACCGGCGAGCAAATCTTGCGTAAAAGCGGGGCCGCAAGGCTGCGTTGGGGGCCTCCTGACAGCGTTTGGACGATGGACTATCGCGCTGACCGCGTGAATGTGCGCTATGACCGGGCGATGGTCATCACAGATGTAACCTGCGGCTGAACCAATGCGAGAACACACAACCTCAGGCTCTCCCTATGAAAGCAGCTTCGGATTTTCGCGCGCTGTCAGAGTAGGCGATCGCATAATTGTCGCAGGCACGGGGCCTGTGGAACCGGATGGCTCGACAACACTAGGCGATGTGGCCGCTCAGGCGCGCCGCTGCTGCGAGATCATTATTCTAGCCTTAGAAGAACTGGGCGGATCGGCCGAGGACGTCGTACGCACGCGCATGCTGCTGACAGACCCTGCTGATCAGGATGCAGTTGGGGCAGTGCATGCGCGCTATTTTTCTGTAGCGAAACCGGCGGCAACTATGGCCGGCGTTGCATGGCTTTGCCGGCCGGAATGGAAAGTAGAAATCGAAGCGGAAGCAGTGCTAGGGGCAAGCGCATGACAGGACAGTTTTCCCTCAATGAAGATCAGCTCGCCATTCAGGAAATGGCGCAGCGCTTTACCGCGGACAATATTACTCCGCATGCAGGCGAATGGGACGAGAAGCACATCTTTCCGATCGAAACCATCCGGCAAAGCGCGGAACTTGGCTTTGGCGCGATTTACGTATCGGAGGAGAGCGGCGGAATCGGCCTTGGCCGGCTGGAAGCTGCATTGATCATGGAAGCCATGGCTTATGGCTGTCCCTCTACCTCGGCATTCATCTCTATCCATAATATGGCCGCTTGGATGATCGATCGGTTTGGCGCGCAGTCGCTGAAGGACAAATATCTACCAAGCCTTGTGACGATGGAGACCATTGCAAGCTATTGCTTGACCGAACCATCATCTGGATCAGATGCTGCTGCGCTTAAAACCACAGCAAAGAAAGACGGTGATGATTACATCCTGAATGGCTCCAAGCAGTTTATCTCCGGAGCGGGCTCTAACGACATTTATGTGGCAATGGTGCGCACAGGCGAGGACGGCGCCAAGGGCATCACCTGCATGGTGATCGAAAAAGATATGCCCGGCGTCAGCTTTGGCGCGCAGGAGAAAAAGCTCGGCTGGCATTCGCAACCCACCGCGCAGCTAATCCTTGAAGATGTGCGCGTCCCGGCAGAGAACATCGTCGGTAGCGAAGGCGAAGGCTTTCGGATCGCCATGATGGGGCTCGACGGTGGACGCTTGAATATCGGAGCATGCTCGTTGGGCGGCGCGCAAAGATGTTTGGACGAGGCGATCACTTATACCAAAGAGCGCCAGCAATTTGGCAAAGCAATCGCGGACTTCCAGAACACACAGTTCACGCTGGCAGACATGGCGACTGATCTGGAAGCTGCTCGCGCCCTGCTATATCTCGCCGCAGTCAAAGTCACAGAGAACGCGCCCGACAAGACCCGCTTTTCCGCGATGGCCAAGCGGCTAGCGACAGATAATGGCTCGTCCGTCGTAGACCGCGCGCTGCAATTGCACGGCGGCTACGGCTATTTGCAGGACTATCCGATTGAACGGTTCTGGCGCGATTTGCGTGTGCACTCGATCCTGGAAGGGACTAATCAGATCATGCGCATGGTCGTGGGAAGGGATTTGCTACGCCAATGA
>WTKI01000276.1:21220-25676 GCA_011524425.1 Altererythrobacter sp.
AGGGACTAATCAGATCATGCGCATGGTCGTGGGAAGGGATTTGCTACGCCAATGACCGATCAAGTTCTCATTTCAACCGATGGTCCGATTGGGCGCATTTCGCTTAACCGGCCTAAGGCGATCCACGCGCTGACGCTCGACATGTGCCACGCGATGAGCGCGGCGCTGACAGTATGGGCAGCGGATGACACGATCAAAGCGGTTATCCTCGATCATTCCGAAGGGCGCGGCTTTTGTGCCGGCGGCGACATTGCTTTCCTGCGCAACTCCGCATTGAACGATGGCGGGGTTTCAGGACGCAAATTCTTCCATGACGAATATCAACTGAACCACCAAATGTTCACATATGAAAAGCCCATTGTGGCTTTCATGGATGGCATCACAATGGGCGGCGGAGTCGGTATCGCATTGCCATGCCAATATCGCGTTGCGACAGAGAACACACGGCTCGCCATGCCGGAAACGGGCATCGGCCTGTTCCCCGATGTAGGCGGCGGCTGGTATCTTTCGCGCCTGGGCGGTCGGATTGGTCAGTTTCTTGCGCTCACCGGTGCTCGGATGGATGGTGCGGAATGTCTTTGGTCAGGGCTCGCCACCCATTACGTGCCAAGCGAAATGCTCGATGACATCAAAGCGCGGATCACGGAAAAGCCCGATCGTATCCGCGGCATTTTGTCAGAGCCTGTAGGCACACCGCCAGAGGCTCGCATTGAAAAGAATGCGGTCAACATCGCACGCCATTTTGCCTCAGACACTTACGAAGACATTCTGGCAAGTCTGGAAGCCGCGATTGAAGAAGGCGATGAGTGGGCGGTCAAAGAGCGCGACACGCTTGGCACAAAATCGCCTCAGACTTGCAAAGTGGCGCTGCGACAACTTGCCCAGAGCGCGCAATTGGCTGATTTCGCAGACAATATGCAGATGGAATACCGCATTGCTTCACGCGTGCTCACTCGGCCTGATTTCGCAGAAGGCGTGCGCGCCGTCATTACCGACAAGACCAACGATCCTAAATGGGATCCGGCAACCCCTGAAGAGGTCAGCGATGCGCTGATCGATGAAATTTTTGCTCCGCTTCCGGCGGATGAGGAATGGAAACCCCTATGAGTTTTGAAACCATTACTGTCGAAAGTGACGCGCAAGGTAATAAAGGCGTCACGCTAATAACCTTGAACCGTCCCAAGGCACTCAACGCGCTCAACAGCCAGGTCCTGGCCGAATTGATCGAGGCTTTTGCAGCCTATGAAGCGGATAGGAGCCAGCTTTGCGCCGTTCTGACCGGCTCGGGCGAGAAAGCCTTTGCCGCTGGCGCGGACATCAAGGAAATGAGCGAGAAGGCAGCGGCAGACTTTTACCTTGAAGACTTCTTCTCGCCTTGGACGAGCGAGATCGTCAAAAAGACACGCAAGCCATGGATCGCAGCTGTTAATGGATTTGCGCTGGGCGGCGGGTGCGAGCTTGCCATGATGGCGGATTTCATCATTGCATCGGACAATGCAAAATTCGGCCAGCCGGAAATCAAGCTGGGCGTTGCGCCAGGCATGGGCGGATCACAGCGGCTTACCCGTGCGATTGGCAAGTCCAAGTCGATGGAAATGTGCCTTACAGGACGGATGATGAGCGCTGAAGAAGCGGAACGGGCAAACCTCGTCGTGCGTGTGGTGCCGCAGGCAGACTTGATCGCAGACGTGCTGAAGACCGCTGCAACTATTGCTGGCATGCCGCCAATGGCGACAATCGCGAACAAGGAAATGGTCAATTCCGCTTTCGAGACGAGCTTGGATCAAGGTCTGATTATGGAGCGCCGTATCTTCCAGATTCTCACCGCAAGCGAAGACAAAGCGGAAGGCATGGCTGCTTTCATCGAGAAGCGTGAAGGCCAGTGGAAGGGAAGGTAATTGGCAGCCTTGTTCTGCTTTTAGGTGGCACTTCGGTGGCGATCTCAATGCTGCTTTATTCTGGCAACGATGGGGAAAGCAAAAGCAGTGTCTGGAAAGTCTCAGATGGGTTTGAATCTTGGCTCTACGGCGGTGGTGGTGTGATTGCAGCACTTTTGGGAGCTGCAATTCTATTCGACCACTTTGCGTGAGGGAGAAAATTGAATGAAAATCGCATTTATCGGTCTTGGCAATATGGGCGGCGGGATGGCCGCAAACCTGGTCAAGGCAGGACACGAGGTCCGCGCATTCGACTTGTCAGACGCGGCCATCGAAGCGGCTGAGGCCAATGGCTGCGCAACCTTCGGTTCCGCGCGCGATGCGGCAGAAGATGCCGAAGTCGTCGTCACTATGCTCCCCAATGGCGAGATCGTGCGCGATGTCTATACTACGGACATTATCGGCCAGGCTCCTGATGGCGCGGTGTTCCTCGATTGCTCGACCATCGATGTCGCGACCGCCAAGGACGTGATCGAACAAGCCATTGAGGCAGGCTATGACATGGTCGACGCGCCCGTTTCCGGCGGGATCGCGGCAGCGAATGGCGGCACGCTCACCTTCATGGTTGGCGGCACGGACAGCGCGTTCAAGCGGGCAGAAGAAGTCCTCAATTCCATGGGCAAGGCTGTAATCCACGCAGGCGATGCAGGCGCTGGCCAGACTGCGAAAATCTGCAACAACATGCTGCTTGCCGTTCACATGATCGGCACGGCAGAGGCCATGAAAATGGCGGAGAAACTCGGCCTTGATCCGCAAAAATTCTACGATATTTCCAGCCAGTCCTCCGGCTATAACTGGTCCTTGAACGCTTACACGCCAATGCCCGGCGTCGGTGTCGAAAGCCCAGCGGACAATGACTATCAAGGCGGCTTTGCAACCGCGCTGATGCTGAAGGATTTGCGGCTCGCTATGGAGGCAGCAGAAGGCTCTGACAGCGCTGTGCCGCTCAGTTCGCGTGCTGCTGCGCTTTACGAAGACTTTAACGCGGCTGGCAATGGCGGGATCGATTTCTCAGCGATCATCAAGACGTACTCATAGCGCCCGCTAAACGGGACGCCTGATCTCAGCCACAATTTCGTCGAGCCATTGGCGCGGAGCTTGTCTGCGGCCAATATCCGCAACAAATTCCTGCCCTCGCGCCACGCTTTTGAGACGCCCGCCGCGCAGCCAACGCTCTGGCCGATCATGGTAGCTTAGCCCTCCCCGCTTCAGCCAGCTGGGCCGATGCCACAAGCTGGGCGGACCTTCAGGGACGGTTAGCCGCAAAGGCCCCGATGCGCGCGACGCGACTGCGCCTTCCCCGCGATACACAACATCGTTCTTGTGATGCATGCCGAGTGCATGGGGATGGCGCAACTGGACCAAATCATCAGGCGCGCCGCTTCTAAGCGCGATAATGCTATCCACTTTGAGATAACCGAAAATGCGGTGATGGGGATCTCCGGAATTCTCGTAATCACGAAACAGCCCGAAATAGACAAACACATCGCCCCGCCCCACACCTTGCCTCTCAAGATGGGTTTGCGCCGCTCCGCATTGCCCAAACAGGCACTCACCATTGTTTGTGAACATCGGATCATGGTGGCAAAAATCATCCCCGCTCAACTTGCCGCGACTGGCCATCGCCGCCTGTTCCGCTAAGCCCAGATCGCCATAAGTCGTGCGTGAAAACCCGCCACTGGGGATCGGCAAGGACACCGGTCGACCCTTTAAGATCGGTGACGGACCGCCACCAGCCGCGCTGTCAAAGCCTTTGCGAGAGAAGATGATCTTCATGAGCTAGCCCTGCTGCATGCACAGGCAAGCAATGACAAGCCTTTGCCTTGCCGTAATTCGGGACTATTGGAGCCTTCATGGATGCGAAAGTCACTGCATTAATTATGGCCGGCAAACGTTCCGGCGTACACGATCCACTGGCGCAACGGGCAAGTGTGTCACAAAAATGCGTCGTGCCGGTTTACGGCGTACCGATGATAGAGCGCGTCATTCGCGAAGTGGCGGCTTGCGACAGGATCGGTGCGATCCATGTTGTTGCACATGACCATGAAGAGATTGCCGCTCAACCGATCGTGGCCAAGCTGATCGCCGAAGGCCGACTGCATTTTCGCGAAGGCAAGTTTAACATTGTCGACAGCGTGTTCTCCGGCGCAGAAGGCGCAAACTTCCCATTGATGCTCACAACGGCTGACAACTGCCTCGTTACCTCTGATGGCTATGCAGAGTTTATCGACAAAGCACTGGCCGCTGAAGCCGGAGCAGCAGCCGCGCTTGCGCGAAAGCAGGATGTGCAAGCAGCCGATCCGCAAGGCCAAGCCAAATTCTACGAATTTACAGACGGCGGCTATTCCAATTGCAACACCTATTGGATCGGTTCTAGCGAAGCTTTGTCGGCAGCAGAGATCATGCGCGAAGGCGGTCAATTCGCGAAGTTCCCCGCCGCATCGCAAAGGCGTTTGGCTGGATGAACCTCCTCCGCTTCTACATGGGCTGGGGCACGAAAGAGATGATCTTCCAGCAGG
>WTKI01000343.1 GCA_011524425.1 Altererythrobacter sp.
TTCGGAGATCAATTCGCTCCTGGAACTTGTCGAAGCAATGGGTCAACATGTGACCAGCTTCGCATCTGCGATGGATCAAGTCCGCCGCAGCGCAAAAGATATTGAGCAGATCGCAGAGACTACAAATATCCTCGCCTTGAACGCCACCATAGAGGCGATGAGGGCTGGTGAAGCTGGCAAGACCTTTGCGGTTGTGGCCAGTGAAGTGAAACATCTGGCCAATGATACACGCCTCGCCACAGAAGAAATTTCAGCCACCGTGGAAACACTTGGTACCGAAGCTGCGCAAGTTATTGGCCAGATCGAAGCTGGAGCTGCTGCGAGTATCTCTGCAAAAGGTAGCGTCGGCGAAATTGAGAGCGCGATTACTGAGGTGGGGGCGCTTGTCGAAGAAGTCGACAGGCAAAACGAGCAGATTGCGACAGCGACGGGGACTATCAATGGTCATGTCGACAAAGTGCAGAGCGTCCTGAACGGCTATGACCGTGCGGCGAAGGAAAACGAAGGAAAGCTGCAAGGCGCCTTCAAACGCATGACTTCGCTTGAACTTACAGCGAGCGAAATGTTCGATGGGATAGTTCATGCAGGTCTTTCTCCGAAAGACAGCGCGATGGTCGAGATTGCACAGGATCTCCGCCAAAAACTCGTCACGCTGACGGAGGCGGCTCTCGAAAGCGGAGAGCTTGATCAGCAAGTACTGTTTGATCGCGATTACCAACCGATTGCGGGAAGTAATCCTGAGCGTTTCGCATCAAAATTGAACGAATGGGCTGACGAATGTTGGCAGCCACTGCTTGATCAATATTCTGAATCAGACAACCGCGTATTGGCCACTGCATGTACGGACGTAAACGGTTACCTGCCGACACACCTTACGCGATATTCAAAAGAACCTACCGGTGAGCTTGCTCACGACACTCAATATTGCCGAAACGGTCGCATCCTTTTCGATGCCTTGGATGAAAAAGCAAAGAAAAGCGATGCTCCTTTCACGCTGGCTGTATATCGCCAGGAAGGGGACGGCCAAAATTATCGCGTTGTGCGCAATGTTTACGTGCCGTTGTGGATCAACGGTAAACGCTGGGGTGATGTCGAGCTGGCATACACCTTCGACTAATCCCCACAGTTGTTAGCTGGGGTTACGCCGAGCCATAAACGCAAGGCGCTCAAACATCATCACGTCTTGCTCGTTCTTGAGCAGAGCGCCATGCAGCGGCGGGATTGCGCTGTTGGGGTTGGCATCTTGCAGAACCTCGACCGGCATATCCTCGTTAAGCAGAAGCTTGAGCCAATCGAGCAGTTCGCTGGTGGATGGCTTTTTCTTGAGACCCGGCACTTCGCGCAGTTCATAGAAAATATCCATTGCCTTTGTGACAAGGTTCTTCTGAATTCCAGAGTAGTGGACGTCGATAATCTCGCGCATCGTATCGCGGTCCGGGAACTTGATATAGTGGAAGAAACAGCGTCGTAGGAACGCGTCAGGCAATTCCTTTTCGTTGTTTGATGTGATCACTACAATCGGGCGTTCTTTCGCTGCGATCGTTTCATGTGTTTCATACACATCGAAGCTCATACGATCGAGTTCTTGCAGCAGATCGTTGGGAAATTCGATGTCCGCTTTGTCGATCTCGTCGATCAGCAGAACAGGCAGTTTCTCAGAGGTGAAAGCTTCCCACAGCTTGCCCTTCTTGATGTAGTTGGAAATGTCATGGACACGCTCGTCACCCAGCTGGCCGTCGCGCAGACGAGCCACTGCGTCATACTCATACAGGCCTTGTTGCGCCTTAGTGGTGGACTTGATGTTCCATTCGATCAGCGGGGCATCAATCGCTTCAGCGATTTCATGCGCCAATACTGTCTTGCCAGTGCCAGGCTCGCCCTTGACCAATAAAGGTCGGCGCAATGTCACCGCCGCATTGACCGCGACCTTCAAGTCATCGGTCGCGATGTAAGAGCTGGTGCCTTCAAAGCGCGTTGTATCAGTCATGCGATTTCATCCTGAGAGGTAATGTCTTGCAACTTGACGTAAGCGTTAGGGGGCGGGGATAGGCAAGGCAAGGGTGCCGTTGCGTAACCTCGCGATATGCTTAGGTCATGTAACACAAGCCGGAAGTGTGCGAACTAAGACAAGTAGTAAGAAATCGCAGGAGGCCGCCATGCCAGCAGAGAAATTATCCATCACGACGCGGGCTGGACACGAGCTGTCCGGCACGTTGGAGCTGCCTACGGGCCTTGTACGCGGAGCCGCCTTGTTTGCGCATTGCTTTACTTGCACGATGCAATCGAGAGGCGCAGTTGCTGTTACGCGCGCATTAGCGCGTGAAGGGATCGCAACTCTGCGCTTCGATTTTACAGGACTTGGCGGCAGCGAAGGCGAATTCGGGCGTGCCGGCTTTGCCAGCGATGTCGAAGATCTGATCGCAGCGGCCGATGCCTTGTGTGACCGGTTTGCGGGAAAGATCCTGCTGGTCGGGCATAGCCTTGGCGGCGCAGCGGTCTTGGCAGCGGGCTATAGGCTTGGGCGAGACAAGGTGGCTGCTATTGCAACGATCGGCGCGCCCAGCGACGTGCCGCATGTGCTGCACAATATAAAAGGCGATCTGGCGGCGATTGAGAGGGAGGGGGAAGGCGACGTCACTATCGGTGGCCGCGCATTCCGGCTCAGCAAGACCTTTCTGGACAATACTCAAGGCACAGATTTGCTGGCGCAAGTCGAGCAGTTGCGCGTTCCTATTATGGTCGCTCATGCGCCGACGGATGCAATTGTCGGGATTGAGCATGCAGGCAATCTGTTTGCTGCTGCAAAGCACCCCAAAAGCTTTATCAGTCTGGCAGATGCTGACCACCTGCTGACAGACGGCGACGATGCTCAGTTTACCGCTGGCATTATCGCGCAATGGGCGCAGCGCTACCTTCCGCAGGCAGAAACGGTCAGCGCGCCTAAAGGCGGCGTTCTGGTGCGCACTGGCCACGGCAAGTTCGGAACCGAAGTCCACACCGCCAGCCATAGCTTTGTCGCCGACGAACCGACCAGCTATGGCGGAGATGACACAGGCCCCACACCCTATGACTTGCTCAATGCGGCACTCGGGACCTGCACCGCAATGACAATGAAGATGTATGCAGATCGCAAGAATTGGCCGCTGGAAGGCTCATCGGTTCAAGTCACCCATGAACGCAACCACCATGAGGATTGTGATCATTGCGAAGAGGAAGGCGAAGGCGCCCAGGTCCAGGCGCTTAATGTCGAGATCGCGCTGCATGGCGATGAACTCAGCGACGACCAGCGCGCACGGATACTTGAGATTGCGCATAAGTGCCCCGTCCATCGGACGTTGAAGGGAAACCTTCACATCCATGTTAATGGTTCGGATTAGGTCGAGCTATTTTACGTCGAACGCCTCGCACGGGGCGCCTTCAAAGGTGATGCTGGTGTCGATCACATAGCCTTCATTTTCCTCATCGCCGATCTGTACACGATAGGGCGGGGCAGGCTCGTCGCGCAAAAACGCTGCCAAGTCTGCACGTACATGGCAGCTTTCCAGAAAATCATTATGCCGAAGGTATCCGCCCGGCATTGTAGGGCCTGTATCAACTATCGCTAGGCCTTGGCGCGGCGCGGTGAGATGACAATTGCCGTCATCGCCTAGTGCGCGGCGGTCAAATACAAGGTCGAAACGGCAACTTGTCGTCCCTAGCCGCGCATAGCCATTGACGGTGCGTGAGGCGCGCAAGGCTTTGTCCTCCTTAGAGGCATAGACCAGCAATTGGCGCTCTCTGGCGAGCAATTGATCCACTACGCCTCCGATGCGCAGGGCCTGATCACGATCGAAATCAGGCGATGCGAGCGCAATACGCTTGATGGCTTCCGGTCGCGCATGGCCAACGGTTTCCAAGGCGATCACAGCAGATGTGCCCGCTTGTGCACCCAGAGAATGAGTCACCAGCGTGATATCGTCGGCGATCTGCGTCAAAGACCCGAGCGTTCTGGTGATATTATCCTGCGCCCACCCAATGCTGGCACGGTCAAGCAGATATGCCTGAGCCTTATCGCGCGAAGGCCAGTGCAGCACGACCAGCGGGATTTCTCCAGCCAGCGCCCTCACTTCAGCTGCATCCTTATGCGCTTCTTCAAAGCTGGTGGCATAGCCATGGATAAAGACTATCAGGCGTCTGTCATCGTGCGCAGAAATAGCGCTGCGGACTGCATCTAGCCAATCTTCACTCGAATGCTGGGCAAGAATGGGTGGCTGCGCGTTGCCTTCGATCAGCTGGTACGAGCCAGAGCCAAAGGTCTGGTCGGGGTGACGATAGGGCGCGAATTTCAGTCCTCCATCGCGGCAATCAGGGATCGCGGTGGAGAGGAAGAAGAACTGCCGCCGCGTTTCGTCAGCAGGCGCACTGACGGGAACATTGGCGCATCCTTCTAC
>WTKI01000225.1 GCA_011524425.1 Altererythrobacter sp.
CAATTATGCCAATTACAACAGCAGCGATCATACCGATTACGATATGCTTGAGGATACCGCCGCGATCTTCAATGCGGGCAATGATCGTAGCAATCCAGCCGATCACACTTCCCATCAATGTCAGCACCAGCAGCGCCATAAGTCATTTGTCCTTGCTTATACTATTCCCGAAACACGCCACGCGCCGGTTTGGTTCCGGCCGGAATGCAGCCGCGTTAACCTTTACATAAAGAATAGCAGTCCAGCCCCCAGCAAGACCCGATATACCACAAAGACCATCATTGAAGCTTTCTTCAGGAAGTTCATGAGGAACGCCATTGTGAGGAAAGCGGATACAAAAGTCAGGCCGCCAGCGATGAGAGCGTCCATTTGCATCTCAGCCGTCGCTTCTGCGAGGTCAAACGCGATCAGAACGCCTGCACCTGCAACGGCCGGCATGGAAAGCAGGAAAGAAAAGCGCGCAGCCTCCACGCGTTTGTATCCCAGAAAACGCGCCATGGTCATGGTAACGCCAGAACGGCTGGTCCCAGGAATAAGCGCCATGGCCTGCGCCAGCCCGACCAGCACAGCGTCGCGCAAGGTGAGCTGCTCATAAGTCTTTTCCTGGCGGCCCATCTGATCAGCCACGCCGAGCAAAATGCCAAACACGATAAGATTGATCCCGACCAGTGTGGTGGAACGAAAATTCTCTAGCACGTCCAAGGTATAGAACACACCGCCTAAGATCACCGCAGGGATCGTGCCGATTACAATCCACCAGAACAGGCTCTTTTGCTGCGGATCATCGGCGAGCCCGACATTGGAAAGACCTCCGCGTACAAGGCCGATGGCATCGCGCCAAAAATAGATGATGATCGCCAACAGCGAGCCAACATGCACAGCGATATCAATCAACGGGCCCTGATCTGAAAACTCTGTGAAAAACGGGATCAGGATCAAGTGGCCAGACGAGGAAATCGGAAGAAATTCCGTGATGCCCTGTACGATCGCAATCAGTAGAAGTTGGAAGAAGTCCATAGGCTGCAGCCCTTCATGCGGCAGACCGAACAAGTCAATTTTTATTTGCTGTGCCCGGCCTTATGCCTGACCTTTTCAAGCCGCTTCGCTCGATGCGAACTGCAATGCAGCAAGGCGCGCGTAGAGCCCGCCCGCTTCTGCCAGTTGCGCATGGCTTCCTTGTTCAACAATGGCGCCATCTTCCAGCACGATGATCCGGTCTGCTTTGCGCACAGTGGCAAGCCGGTGAGCGATCACCAGCGTCGTGCGCTCAGCCATCAACCGGTCGAGCGCCTGCTGGACCAATTGTTCGCTTTCTGCATCCAGCGCGCTGGTCGCTTCATCAAGCAGCAGGATCGGCGTATCGCGCAACAGCGCCCTAGCAATGGCAATGCGTTGCTGCTGGCCGCCTGATAATCGCGTTCCGCTTTCGCCGAGATAGGTGTCGAGCCCGTCAGGCAAGTCGCGCAGGAAACGCTCTGCATTGGCAGCGCCTGCTGCTTCCCATATCTCTTCCTCGCTCGCGTCCCAGCGGCCATAGCGCAAATTGTCGCGCGCATTTGCGCTAAACAGCAAGCCGTCTTGCGGGACGAACGCCATGCGCGCGCGCACTTCAGCCGGGTCCGCTTTCGTCAGAGGCACACCGTCGAGCCGGATGGTGCCGGCTTGCGGATCATAAAAGCGCTCTGCCAATTGGAAAATTGTCGATTTGCCTGCGCCAGACGGCCCGACAATCGCGACAGTTTCGCCCGGCTCGATCTCCAGCGTGAAATTCTTCAGCGCGGCCACTTCCGGCCGGGTCGGGTAGCGGAACGTCACGTTGCGAAAGGACAAGGAACCGCGCGGCGGCTCCGGCAGTTTCTCAGGCCTTGCAGGAGGAGCAATGCTGGGCCGCGCGCTGAGCAATTCGTCCAAACGGCTGGCTGCGCCCGCACCGCGAAGCAAGTCGCCATAAACTTCAGTCAGCGCTCCAAACGCGCCAGCCACAAGCCCGCCAGTCAAGACAAAGGCAGCAATGGTCCCACCGCTTATCGCGCCAGTACTGACAGCGATAGCGCCGCGCCACATCACTAAAGTGATGCCGCCAAAAATCAGAAAAATCACAATCGACGTCATCGCCGCGCGCAACATGATCCGCCGCCGGGCGGTGTCGAATGTTTCCTCAACCGCGTCGCTAAACCGGCCTGCTTCGCGACTTTCCTGATTGAAGCTCTGGACGATCTTCATACCGGAAAGCACTTCTGTCACCATCGCGCCGACATCAGCCACGCGGTCCTGGCTGGTTCGCGAGACATTACGGATACGCCGCCCGAAAAATACAATCGGCAAAATCACAACTGGAATACCGATCAGCAAGCCAAGGGTCAGAGTTGGCGCAAGGTAAAGCAGCATCGCCGTGCCGCCTATCGCCATCAAGGTGTTGCGCAGAGCAATGGACACCGTTGTGCCTACGACTTGCTCGATGATCGCTGTGTCAGAGGTCATCCGGCTGGAAATCTCTTTCGGACTGTTCTCCTCGTAAAAGCCCGGGGCAAGGCGCAAGAGGTTTGTTTGCACCTTCTTGCGAATGTCCGCGACAACCCGCTCTCCAATCCAGCTTACGAAGTAGAACCGCAAGGCCGTACCAACGCCCAGCACAGCAACAATCATCAGGAGGTATTGAAACGCCGCTGCAATCTGAGCCTGATCGGCGGACCCGCCAAAGGCTTCATCAATTATGACCTTGAAACGCCAGGGGATCGCCAGAGTTGCGCCTGCAGTGATCAGAAGTGCAGCCAGAGCAAGCAAGATCTGCGTCGGGTATTGCGCTGCTGCGGCAAAGATCATCTTGAGCGGCCCCAGCGTCTTAGCCTTTGGGGGATCATCGCTTGCACTGGGTTTTTCATCCACTGGCGCGATGATCGGGTCTTGCCCGGTTTGCTCTTTTGAAATGTCTGCTTGCCCGTCCATTACCCGCAATGCCTAGCGGCTCGGCTGCAGAAATACACCTGCAAATCGGCCTTGACCCTTAACTTAACCCGTCCCGGATTGGCGTACTAAAAGAAATTGTGCATTGCAACATGCGGTCAAAATCGCCAACTAGGACGCGAATCGCCCCCTAAGAGGCGCAAAACACGGACTATCAAGCAGGGGATTCGCATTGCTTTACCACGCCTATGAACTGCAGCGCAGCTGGCTCAATTCCGCCAGCGCGTGGGCTTCAATCAGCGCAGAAATTCTTAGCAACCCTGCTAACCCCTGGGGCTATTCGGGTATGGGGCCAATCGCTGCGAGCGCTTTAGAAGTGTTCGCTCATGCCACAGCCAATTACGAAAAGCCGGCTTTTGGTATTGAAGAGGTTGAACTGGGCGGCAAGACTTTCCCGGTCGTCGAGGCAACGGTCATCAACCGGCCATTCGGCGATCTTAAACGTTTTACACGTGAAGGCTTGCCGAAAGATGCGCCCAAACTGCTGATCGTGGCACCTATGAGCGGGCACTACGCCACGCTGCTGCGCGGCACTGTCCAGCGCATGCTGGAATCGGCTGAAGTTTACATCACAGATTGGGCTGATGCGAAGACCGTGCCGGTGCATGAAGGGCATTTCGATCTGGATGATTACATCGATTACCTGATCGAATTCCTTCAGCACATCCATACAGAATCGGGTGCTCGCCCGCATATGATGGCAGTGTGCCAACCTTCAGTGCCTGCTTTTGCAGCAACCGCTTTGATGAATCTGCACAAGGATCCAGCGACCCCGGCAACGCTGACCATGATGGGCGGCCCGATCGATACGCGCTGCTCGCCGACAACTGTCAATGATCTGGCGATGGAGCGCCCGATCGAATGGTTCCGGCAAAGCGTGATCGCTACAGTCCCGATGAACCATCGTGGTGCTGGCCGCAAAGTCTATCCCGGCTTCTTGCAGCTCGCAGGCTTTATGAGCATGAACCTGGGCAGTCACATGATGAGCCATTATGAGATGTTCAAGCATCTCACCGCTGGCGATGATGACAGCGCGCAAGCGACTAAGGATTTTTACGACGAGTATCGCGCAGTGTGCGATATGACCGCCGAATTCTACCTCCAGACAGTCGAGGAAGTGTTCCAGAAGCACTCTATCCCTAATGGCGAGTTCCGCCACAAGGGAGAGCTGGTCGATATCACGAAGATCACTGATACCGCTTTGCTCGCGGTTGAAGGCGAGCGCGATGACATTTCAGGCCTGGGCCAGACCAAGGCCGCGCTGGACCTGTGCCCTAAGCTTAAAGCTTCGCAAAAGCGGTATTATATGGCTGCAGGCGCCGGGCATTACGGCATCTTCAATGGCAGCAAATGGCGTACGAAAGTCGCGCCTGTGGTCGAAGAATGGATGGCTGCGCATAGCTGATCTGCCTTTAAACGTCCTCTAGCGACCCGATTGCGGACATTTCCTACAGCC
>WTKI01000141.1 GCA_011524425.1 Altererythrobacter sp.
GCCTATCAATGAATACAAACAAGAGGCTTTCGGACTGTTCGATTCGATGCTCGATACTCTGCGCGAGGATGTGACGAAGATCCTGGTCAAGGCAGAGCTGCGCGCGCAAGAACCGCCTCCGCAGCAAACATTGCCTGACCTGCCTGATTTCCTCACGGGACACATAGATCCGCTAACCGGCCTAGATAATTCCAACGATGGCGATGGTTCAGCAGACCGACCGGAACTTTTCGGCACACTAGCGGGAAGTCCGCGTGCAGCATCTGGGCCGGGCGGAGCCTTTGTCGATGATCCGTATCGCGGCCAAAATATCAGCCGCAATGCACCTTGCCCCTGCGGGTCTGGCAACAAGTACAAGCATTGTTGCGGAGCAATCGGAGGCAAGGCTCCGACTGCGTAAGACCAAAGGACAGAGCTGACTGATGGCTTGGCTCGCAGCAGCTTTCTTCGCCACTGCGCTACTCTATGCAAGCGTGGGGTTTGGTGGTGGATCGACCTATGCGGCGCTGCTGGCGCTGTCCGGACTGGATTACCGCATCCTTCCGCTGGTGGCGCTTGCCTGTAACATCGTCGTTGTGGCGGGAAGTACGGTGCGCTTCGCAAGGGCAGGGGTGACACCCTGGCGCGGCGCGATTGCGGTGACTGCGCTTGCAGCCCCAGCGGCACTGCTAGGCGGGCTGACGCCGATTACGGAAGGTGCATTCTTCCTGCTGCTTGGCGCAAGTTTGCTGCTGACGGCAGTTTCCATGTTTTTGCCCGTTGGCGAGGCGCTGGAAGGGGAGCCGAGAAGTCTCGCACGCTTCATGCCGTTTGTTGCTGCGCCTTTGGGATTTCTGGCTGGTGTAGTCGGGATTGGCGGCGGGATATTTCTGGCGCCATTACTGCATTTGACGCGTTGGCGCGATGCGCGCAGCATTGCTGCCACAGCGAGCTTCTTTATCCTTGTGAACTCTCTTTTTGGTCTGGCTGGGCAATTGCTAAAGCGTGGGCCAGAAGCGTTTTCAGGCGCAATATACGAGAGCCTTCCGCTTCTCGTCGCGGTGGCCATAGGTGGTCAGATTGGTAGCCTTTTAGCGCTCAAAGTCCTACCGCCGCGCTGGATCCGTTGGCTTACAGCTGCGCTAGTGGCAATTGTTGGTGTGCGCTTGTTGGCGGGGCAGCTGCTCTAAGGATCAAACCGCGCGCAGCAAGCGCTCGAACAAGCCTGGACGCTCCATGGGCTGGATACGGCCGTGCTTACGCATCCGAAGGTTCGGATCGGAATAAGGGCGCGGCGCAACCCAGCTATCCGGGCGGCTCGAGTGAAAACTATAGCGTGTCATATCTGGCACTCCTTTGTCTTGCTTTCGCCGTGAGACAAAGATCGAGGAATTGCCAGCTTGGTGTAACAGTGTGTCCGCAAGCGGGATTGTCGATAACCAATAGGTTAAAGCGCTTGATCAACTAACTGTTAGATAAGGAAAATTTGGCTCCCCGAGTTGGATTCGAACCAACGACCAAGTGATTAACAGTCACCTACTCTACCGCTGAGCTATCGGGGAGCAGCCTTTACGGCGAGCGCGAGCCTATATGGGCGCTTGCTGGGCTTTGCAAGTGGGTTTTCGCCCTCAAGGCAACAGATTGGCAAGATTTACCCGCTTGTCTGCGTGTGCGGTTCAAACCACAAATTGTTCCGCTACTATCCGTTCGTCGAGAGCGTGGCCCGGATCGAACAGCAGGACCAACTCTGTCTCACGGTCGATTGCCAAAGAAACTTCGGCAATATCGCGCAATTCCTTTTGGTCTGCCACTGCTGAAACAGGTCTCTTTTCCGGTTCCAGAACGCGGAAATGCACAGAGCTCCGGTCGGGTAGGATAGCGCCGCCCCAACGTCTCGGCCTGAAGGTAGAAATGGGGGTGAGTGCCAGCAGCTCCGAATCGAGAGGGAGGATCGGCCCGTTGGCTGACAAGTTGTATGCAGTCGAACCCGCGGGCGTTGCCAGCAATACTCCGTCGCAAACCAGTTCCTGGATTCGGACACGATTATCCACGGACACTTCGATCTTGGCAGTCTGCCGAGTTTCACGCAGCAGCGAGACTTCGTTGATGGCGCGCATGGCATGGCGCGCGCCGTCCTTTGTGACGGCTTCCATCGCGAGCGGAGCGATCTTGAGCGCGCGGGCCTTGGTAACGCGTTTCAGCAGGCTGGAGCCGTTGCGATAACGGTTCATGAGAAAACCGACTGTGCCGAGGTTCATTCCGTAAGCGGGAATGACTCGGCCCTTATCGAGCATTGCATGCAAGGTTTGTAGCATGAAGCCGTCACCGCCTAGGACAACGACTGCATCTGCCTCTTTCAACGGCACCCAGGCATGCGCCGCAGACAATTCCGCATAGGCTTGCTGGGCACGATCAGTATCGGACGCAATGAGCGCCAATTGCCCAAATTCTTGGGGATCCTGCGATTGGGGCATTCGTAACCCTTTCCAGCTGCAGCAAGGTCATACATCAAGCCGCTTAAGGAAGTCTCCTAGGTTTGGTTGTGCCATTTTTCAACGCTTCGCATTCTAGGCATGCGAATGCGGAAAAGTGGGGTTAGGCGGGCACAATGAAGTCGCAACAATCCATTCCGCCAATGACGCGGCCTGTCGAAATCTCTCCTGCGCTTGAAACAACCTTGAGCCGTGACTTGTCGCGCGCGATCAAGACAGGTCAGGTCGAGGTCCATTTTCAGCCGCAATTCTCTACGAAAACAGACGCCATGATAGGCGCAGAGGCGCTAGCGCGATGGCGTCATCCCGTGCTTGGCGAAATCAATGCCAGCGATCTGTTTGCGATGGCAGAGCGCACGGGCCTTGTTGGTGAGCTGTCTCGTCACATTGTCAGCCTTGCCATTGCAGAAGCTGCGCATTGGCCGTCAGAACTGCGGCTTTCCGTAAACACGACACCAGAGGAACTATCAGATCCGGCCTTCGCCAGCGATCTCACGTTAGCTCTCGTGACCAGCGGGCTCGCGCCAGCGCGACTAACACTGGAAATCACAGAGCAAACTTTGATTGGGAACCTCAATGCTAGCGCGCGCGCGCTGACCGCGGTGGCTGGAACCGGCGTGCACATTGCACTGGATGATTTCGGCGCAGGTTTCTGCAACTTCCAATATCTCAAGCGCTTGCCGATCAACACAATCAAGCTGGACCGGAGCATGGTTCACGGGATCACTCGCAGCAAGCGCGACCTTGAAGTGCTGCGCGCAATCCTGCGGCTTGCAGAAGCTTTAGAACTCCAGACAATCGCTGAGGGTATTGAAACTGAAGCGCAGCGAAAGGTTGTGGCGGAAGAAGGTTGCGATGCCTGGCAGGGATATTTGTGGGCCGAACCGCTTGGCGCACGGCAAATGCACACATTGACCAAGGTCTGAGCGAAAGCTTTCGCTAAGATCCTTGCTTGTTTTGCTTACCTGCTTTCCTGACAATGTTAGACAGCCCCTTAGTGAGCTGAAATAGGCCGTTCAACCGGCTTTGCGGGTCGTTCCAGGCCCGATTGATCACTAGCTTCATGTCAGGTCTCAGCTTGGCAGTTCCCTGCAGCTTGTCGACATATTGAAGGAGGCCAACGGGGTCAGGGAAGTCGTCCTGATGGAACGTCACCAGAGTTCCGCGTGCGCCCACATCGATCTTCGCGATATTGGCTGTGATCGCCTGATGCTTGATTTCTATCAGTTTGATAAGGTTGCTGGTAGCTGACGGCAGATCGCCAAACCTGTCGATCATCTCCGCCGCCAGCGCTTCGATTTCGGCCTTGTCCTTGGCATCATTCAATCGCCGGTAGAGTGCCATACGCACTGCGAGATCAGGCACATAATCCTCAGGGATCATGATCGGTGCATCGACGGTGATCTGCGGCGAAACTTTCTCGCGACTGGGCTCAAGACCCATTTCGCCAGCCTTTGCCGCAAGGATCGCGTCTTCCAGCATGGATTGGTAAAGCTCGAACCCGACTTCTCTGATATGGCCGGACTGCTCATCACCCAGCAGATTGCCCGCGCCGCGAATGTCGAGATCGTGGCTAGCGAGCTGGAAGCCGGCGCCCAGCGAATCCAAATCGCCGAGGACTTTTAACCGCTTCTCTGCAATTTCAGACAACTGCACATCGCGTGCATAGGTGAGGTATGCATAGGCGCGCAGTTTCGACCGGCCAACGCGACCGCGCAGCTGGTAGAGTTGGGCCAGCCCGAACCGGTCTGCGCGGTGAATGATGATCGTGTTTGCGCTGGGAATGTCGAGCCCGCTTTCAACGATGGTGGTGGAAAGCAGAACATCGTATTTCTTGTCATAGAACGCGCTCATGCGTTCTTCGACTTCGCCCGGGGCCATCTGCCCGTGGGCTGTCACGATCTTCACCTCTGGAACAGTTTCGCGCAGCCATTCTTC
>WTKI01000333.1 GCA_011524425.1 Altererythrobacter sp.
ATCCGGCATATCGTGCGCGATCCGATTGATCTTACGATCACTATGATGGCCCACTGTGGTCCCGCTGCAAAGTTCAAGAAAAACCATACAGCCTTTATGCTGAGCCAGGGAAAATGGATCGGCAAAATGCAAAATGCCAGCCAGTCACAGATCGTGCGCTGGACACAAAGAGGGGCCGGAAGCCGTCGCAACATCGCGAATGATTTCGGCTTCTATGACATAATGAAACAACGCGGCTATCGCATCACAGATGTCGACAAATGCCTCAATGACGAATCCAAGGCGGAAGCACTGGCTCAAGCCACTGCCGACTACATTCAGGAATACGGCAATCACGGCACTCCAATGTTCACAATTGATGGCAAACGCGTGTTCAATGTCGTTGTCTGGGAAGACTTAAGGCCCAATCTCGACGCGGCGGTGTCTCAAAACGGACAATGAAACGGCAAATTGAGCAAACCCTTGTGGAAAGCCTGTGTGCTTAGGTATCGCACCTGCTTCACCCCTTCAGCCCCATAGGCTACTCCTGTTCTTTCAACTTCTAGGAATGCATCTGTCATGACACTTGCTCGTACCTTCAAATTCGCACTGTCTGGCGCGGCCGCGCTCGCGCTGGTCGCTTGTGGCTCAGAAGCAGACGACGCTGGCGACATCAGCGGCGAACCTATCGCTGCAATCCCTGCTCCTGAAGGGACAGAATGGCGCGATATGGTTACGGTCACAGAGGCAGACGGCTATCTCGTCGGCAATCCAGAGGCGCCGATCAAGCTGATCGAATATGGCTCGCTTACATGCGGTGCTTGCGCAAACTTTGCTGCAACGGGCGTGCAGCCGCTCAAAGAGAAATACGTCAATACCGGTGTCGTAAGCTTTGAATTGCGCAATCAGATCCACAACGGCATTGATCTGGTCATGGCTCGCATGGTGCGCTGTGGTTCGCCTGAGGCTTTCCACCCATTGGCCGATCAGGTCTGGGCTAACCTCACGCCTATCCTACAGCAGGCGCAGTCCAATCCGCAGGCTTTGGAAGCGGCAATGCAATTGCCTGAAAACGAGCGCTTTGTTCAGGTCGCACAGACCACAGGCCTGCTCGACTTTTTCGCAGCTCGCGGGCTAAGCGCAGACCAGGCGCGCACATGCCTTGCGGATGCGGAAAGCGTTCAAGCCATTGCAGAGCGCTCGAACGAACAGTCCGAAGAATTAGGCGTAACAGGAACGCCAACCTTCTTCATCAACGGTCGCAAGATCGATTCCAACAGCTGGGCCGCGCTAGAGCCGCTGCTGCAAAAGGCTGGCGCTCGCTAAGAGCCGCGGCACAGGGGAGGACGCGCAAGGATGGAGATCAGGAAGCTCAAGCTCAGCGGCTTTAAGAGCTTCGTTGAACCAGCCGAATTGCGCGTGGAACCCGGCCTAACCGGTGTTGTCGGCCCCAATGGCTGCGGCAAATCGAACCTGCTGGAAGCGATCCGTTGGGTTATGGGCGAAAACTCGCCTAAATCCATGCGCTCTGGTGGGATGGAAGATGTGATCTTTGCTGGCACGGAAGCGCGCCCTCCACGCGACTTTCCTGAAATTGTGCTGCAAGCGGCTGACAGCGACGGTGAAGAGCTGGAAGTCATGCGCCGGATCGAGCGCGGCGCTGGCAGTGCGTACCGCGTCAATGGCCGCGATGTGCGCGCAAAAGACGTGGCGCTGACCTTTGCTGATGCCGCGACCGGGGCACACTCCCCCGCTCTCGTCAGCCAAGGCAAGATCGCGCAAGTCATTGCTGCCAAGCCCGCCGAGCGCCGCCAGATGCTGGAAGAAGCTGCCGGCATTGCTGGTCTGCATGTCCGGCGTAAAGATGCTGAGAGCAAGCTGCGCTCGACTGAGAAGAATCTGGAACGGCTTGAAGATTTGATGGCCGGGCTCGATTCGCAAATGGCGTCACTGCGTCGGCAAGCCAAACAGGCAGAACGCTATGGCAAACTGACAGAGCAAATCCAGCTGGCTGAAGCTCGGCTGCTCTATGCGCGGTGGCGTGATGCCGCTGCGGCTGCGGATGCGGCACGGGCGGAGGCAAAGGCGGCAGACGAGCGGGTGGCGGCAGCTCAAAGTGCAGTGGCGGAAGCACAGAAGGCGCAGCGTGAAGCGGCCGAGAAGCTCTCTGAAGTCCGTGAAGAACAGGCCGACCGGCGCGATGATGCCAGTGCGCACGGTCACCGTATGGCAGCGCTCACGGAAAAGCTGGAAGCGGCTGAGCAAAGGCTGGCTGACTTGCAGCGTCAGCAAACCCGCCTTGAAGAAGACCGGACCGACGCCAACCGGCTAACAAAAGACGCCGCTGAAGCGCTCGCCCGGCTCGACCGGGAATTGCAAGCCAATGCTGCAACGCTTGAGCAAGACGAAACCGCCCGCCCTGCATTGCTCGCCAAATCCGAAGATGCAGAGCGCGCTAGCCGTACTGCTGAGCTCGCCTTTGCTAAAGCCACCGCCGACCAGGCAGGGGTGGAAGCCGAATGGCGCGTCGCCGATGCAGAGATTGCACAGGCCAAAGCCCGGCTGGATCGGTTGGCGACTGAGGCACAGCGGCAGCAGATCCAGCGCGGTGAATTGCCTAGCGCTGACGATGCAGAGCTAGCCGTCAAGCAAGCTCATGAAGCCGTCAGTAATGCGCAGACAAACCTCACCGAATTGCGTGACGAGCTGGATAAACAGCAAGGGCGCAAAACCGAATTGCAAAATGACCGCGATGAGGCTGCTTCTCAGCTTGCGACTGCAAAAGCGGAATTGGCGGGGATGGAGCGCGAATATCAAGCGCTTGCTCGGGACCGTGATAACCGCGCGCGCCAGCGGGAGCAGCGCAAAGGTCGCGCCATCGCTTTGGACGGGATCAAAGCCAAGCCGGGATTTGAACGCGCCGTCGCAGCAGTATTGGGCCGCGATGCGAAATCGCCATTGGGTGCCGCCGATGGTGCCATGGAATCAGGAGGCCGTTTCTGGACCGGCGGGAATGCTCCTGCTCCGGTTGCTGACAGCCTGTTGTCTCAGTTGATCGATTGCCCCGACGAGCTGCGCGCTCGCCTGTCACAAGTTCATGTCGCTGACAGCGATGATGGCCGTGCGCTGTCACCGGGCGAATGGTTGGTCACAAAAGACGGGCGTTTACGGCGCTGGGACGGGTTTGTTGCTCATGGCGAAGGCGCAGCCGAAGCCGCAAGGCTGGAAGCTGAAAACCGCTTGTCAGAGCTGGAAGCGCAGCTCCCCGACTTGCGCCAGGCTGTCGAATCAATCTCTTCCAGGCAAACGGGTATCCAGGAAGAATATCAAGGGCTTGCAAGCGGTTTGATCGCTCAAGAGCGGGCATTGGCTGAAGCTAGCGATGCGGAGAGGCAAGCCCTTCGCGCACTGGATCAGGCCGAAGCCAGCCGAGAGCGCAGCGCAGCGCGGCTGACGGAACTGGACGCGGCGGCAGCAGATCTTGCCGAGCAGCAAAAGCAAGCAGAGGCGGAACACGCCGAGGCTGAAGCAAAGCTAGCGGAACTTCCCGCGCCCGACGCCGGCCGCGCGAGCGTTGACGCAGCTCAAGCGCGCCATGAAGCAGCGCGTTCTACTTTGCAGGCCGCCGCTGCAGAACTGGCAGCGCATGATCAGGCACTGGCTGTGGCGCGTGAACGTGTCGCGGCTCAACAGGCTGATAAAGCCAATTGGGAAGCTCGCTCTGGCGATGCAACCCGGCGCATGGCGGAAACCGCGCGCCGTCTGGAAGAAATCGAAGAAGAGCGCAATGTCGTGGCGGCCAAGCCTGAAGGTCTCATGAAAGAGATCGAACAAGGCGATACGATGCGGGCGAAGCTGACAGCAGAGCTAGCAGCCGCTGACGAGGCTGTGCGCGCCGCAAGCGAGGTTGCAACCGGTGCGGAACGGGCTTTGGCCGATGCGACAGAACGTCTGGCCAGTGCGCGCGAAGGCCGTGCTGATTTGGCAGCGCGCGCTGAAAACTCAGAGGCGCGACGCGGCGAGATGGCGCGCATTTCCGGCGAAAGGTTCCAATGCCCGCCGCCAATGCTGGCCACCAACTTCGAATTTGATCCGGAGGAAGTGAAGAATTCCGGCCTTGAATCCGAAGAGATGGAACGGCTCAATACCGCGCGCGAACGGATCGGCCCGGTCAATCTGGTGGCTGCCGAAGAATTGGCGCGCATCGAGGAAGAGCATGGCGCGAATTCTGCCGAACAGGCCGAGCTGGTCGAAGCCGTCAATCGGCTTCGTGGATCGATCGGCAATCTCAATCGTGAGGGGCGCGAGCGCTTGCGCGAGGCATTCGAACAAGTCGATGCGCACTTCCAGCAGCTCTTCACCCGCCTGTTCGAAGGCGGGCAAGCGCATCTCGCGCTGATCGATTC
>WTKI01000324.1 GCA_011524425.1 Altererythrobacter sp.
GACCTATGATCAGCCACTTGCGACTCAACCCTCTGCGATGATCGCCAGACAGGCTGTAGCCAGACATAGCGTCGTTATCGGCCTCCGAACTGAATTTGCTCTCGTAATTCATAAATCATAGTCGCTTTTCGCTCAGGTGTATTAGGGCAATAAGTCACCCAGCGCAACTCTCCATAAACCTCCTAAGGGTTTGGAGCAACGAGACTTTGGTCTCTGGAGTATAATTCGGTGAGCGGCCAATGGGTCCCGACTAGCGACATTTGGCCATCTGTGATGCAAAAAAGCATCGCTTAGCCAAGCACTCAGCGGCACGTGGCGCAAAAGAAAGGGCGACGCAAATGACGCCGCCCTCAAAACTACAGTCGATGGATTACAGACTTGTAATCCGCAGTAAGGCGCCGGCTCTACCCGGCTTGGTATCGCAATTAGCGCACGCGACCGCGCTGGATCATATTGGCAATGCCCAGCAAAACTACGGCACCGATCGTCGCTGTGATCAGATACATGAACCAGCCCGCATCAGTAGTCAGGAAGCCTGTAAAGTTTCCAATCCCGCTACCGATCATGCCGCCGATTATGCCGACCACGATATTCCAGAATATTCCCATCGACGCATCGCGGTTCATCACGAGGCTAGCCAGCCATCCAGCAATGCCGCCAAGAATTATTGTTGCAATCCAACCCATTTTCCCGTTCCTCCAATCAAGTGCATGACCCGCGCGCTGGCTTCTCAAGGCCTTTGGCGCAAGAATCAACGTAGGATAAGGGCAAATGCTTAGGAACGCCAACCCCTTGATTTCTCGCCAGGCTTTGACGCACGAATAAGCCGCTCAGAGCTGCTGAGCGGCTTCAATCGTTTTGTATGTGAGCGAAACAGATCGCAACACCGGTTTGGATGGCGTAGATCAATATTTGAGCTGGCGCTCGTAAAGGTCGCGATAATGCTGGATGCGAGTGACGCGCAGGCCTTGCATGCCTGAACGATCCACAGCCCGCTGCCAGGAAGCAAACTCTTCCAGTGTGAGGCCGTAACGCTCGAGAACTTCATCGATTGTAAGCAATCCGCCATTGACCGCTGCCACAACCTCCGCCTTGCGGCGCACGACCCAACGTTTTGTCTCTGGTGGAGGCAAATCGTCGATCGTCAGCGGCTCGCCTAAGGGGCCAATTACCTTTGAAGGTCGGATGTCCTGATTTTCAATCATTTATATTCTCGACAACCTTACTCTTGCGTGCCGCCCAAAGGGTCGGCGCCCGGTTCATTTTCTTCGCAATCCGCATTACCTTCAAAGCCTTTGCAGGGCCCTAAAGCATTGTGGTTAACAGGCGGTTTGCCATTCTCTTGAGGTACGAAATAGCCTGCTGCGGCATCAGTGAAGCTCGCTCCGCCAAACACAAGATCACGCTTCAGCAATTCTCGTAAGTCGCGTGCTGCATTGATCCGCGCGGTCAGATCATTCCAACCAACTGCATGCAAAGCGCGGCCTTGAACTGCTGCTGCATCCGACCCTTGCGATTGCGCAGAATGGAAAGGCGTTTTTTCGAACATGGCATGGGTTCTAGCGCGGTCCCGTCAAGTTTTGGTAAAACCGGCATTTACCTCGGATTAGGACTGTTTAACGCACCAGAGCGCATTCGAGCGGAGACCAATGCCTCACCGAGAGCGATTGCTGGATTTCAATGCTGCACCTATGTAAGGGGCATCTTCCCATGACGGATATGACACTCTCCGATGCCAGGCTTTCGCCTGAAGCGCTGTTCGATTTGCCTAAACCGGCAAAAGAGAGCCGCATTGTTGTGGCCATGTCAGGCGGAGTCGATTCTTCTGTCGTGGCTGCTTTGGCCGCCGCTAGCGGGGCGGAGGTGATAGGCATCACTCTCCAGCTTTATGATTACGGCGCGGCAACCGGGCGCAAGGGCGCTTGCTGCGCAGGCGATGATATTGCCGATGCGCGGGCCGTTTCTGATCGCCTAGGGATTGCTCACTATGTGTTCGATCATGAAAGCGCGTTTCGCGAAGATGTGGTGGAGCAATTTGCTGATGAATACCTGGCCGGGCGCACACCTGTCCCGTGTATCCGCTGTAATATGGGTCCGAAATTTACCGATCTTTTCCGCATGGCGCGCGAACTTGGTGCAGACTGTCTTGCCACAGGCCATTACGTCCGCCGCGTGATGGGCTCAGCTGGCCCGGAATTGCACCGCGCTTTCGATCCTGCGCGCGACCAGTCTTATTTCCTTTATGGAACAACAGATGCACAGCTAGAATTTCTGCGCTTTCCCTTAGGCGGGCTCCCCAAGGCTGAAGTGCGCGAACTTGCCGAGCAGGCAGGCCTCCGCAATGCGGCCAAGCCTGACAGCCAGGATATTTGCTTTGTGCCGGACGGCAACTATGCCGGGATCGTCAAGAAATTGCGGCCGGAAGGCGGGGCACCGGGCGCTATCGTGCATGCCCAGACCGGCGAGACATTGGGCGAGCACCAAGGCATTATCCATTTTACTGTCGGGCAGCGAAAAGGCCTTCAAATCGGCGGACAGCCAGAACCGCTCTATGTGGTAGGTGTCGATGCGAAAGCGCGCGAAGTGCGAGTTGGCCCCAAGCGTTTGCTAGCGACATCCTCCGCTCTGATCACGGAAACAAACCGCATTGGCCCTCTGCCGGATGCGCCATTGTCTGCCAAAGTGCGCAGTCTGGCAAAGCCTGTACCCATAACGCTCGAAGGCTCTCTAGGCGATGGAGCTGCAACCACCCTCCATTTCGCTCAGCCGGAATTTGGCGTAGCGCCGGGACAGGCCGCAGTGATCTATGCCGGCGAGCGAGTGGTCGGCGGCGGCTGGATTGAAGAGACTACTGGCGCAGCCTGATTGCTGCCCTTCAGTCCTCCCACCTTTCCAGCACACAGCCATACCCTTCGCGATAATAGGCCGTATCGGAGGCGAGCAGCGGAAACCGCGCGGTTACGCTTTTCGCATCATCATTCGATTTGAGTGTCACGAGCTCCATGCCGGACAATTTGTCTTTGGCGCAGTCGTCCAGACTGCGGCCAGCAACATAATGGCAAGAGCAAGCGACGCGCGCTGAATAGGCTGCGGCTGTCTGCGTGTAGCCAAAGATAGGTGCGCGATAGAACCAGGCCAAAACCGCTAGAATGGCGACGACAGCGAACAGGACCCACCAGCCGCGTTTGCCGCTCGCTTGAGCGACACTTTTCGATCGTTGAGATTTCGCGGGTCTTTTCGCCATTGCCAATCCTGTATGCATGCGCGAGGGGAGCGAGCATGAAATTGTTTGCTTCGCCTTCCCCTATCGCCAGCCTTGCGTTGCTGCCAGCGCTAATCGTGACTGTCACGAGTTGCGCCGCGCCTTCACCGGTCGAGGAGCCATTGACTGAAGAGGCCCTGGCTGCGGTAGCAGAAGATGCAGGGGCGCCGCGCGCGGATGTCGCGCGTCAGGTGGATGATCTCTTTACAAAAGAAGGGCTGGGTGAAACGCGCGCTTTGATTGTCGTTGCCAATGGCACGATCGCCGCGGAGCGCTATAGCGAGAATTACAGCGCTGAAACACCCATGATCAGCTGGTCCATGGCGAAGACTGTCACAGCCATGCTGATAGGCATGCTGGTCGCTGACGGCCGGCTGAGCGCTGACGAGCCCGCGCCAGTTCGCTTGTGGCAAAGGCCCGGCGATCCGCGCGGAGAGATTACTCTCAAGCATTTGCTACAGATGCGCAGCGGCTTGCGGCATAGCGAGTTTGGCGATCCGCTCTATGAATCATCCGAAGTGCGCATGCTGTTTCTCGATCACCGCGATGACATGGCGGCCTGGGCGAAAGAACAGCCCTTAGAGGCAGAGCCCGGCAAGACTTTCGAATACTCCTCCAACACAAGCGTCATTTTAGCGGATATTGCAGCGCGCGCTCTGACCAACAGCGATGATCCGGACACCCGCCGAAAAGCCGTTGCTGACTACCTTCAAGCACGCCTGTTCGAGCCGCTCGACATGCAAAGCATGGTCCCAGAATTCGATGCGTCAGGCACTCTCATCGGAGGAAGCCTGATGCATGCCAGCGCACGCGATTGGGCAAAATTGGGCGAGTTGATGCGCCGCAAAGGGCGCGCGCCAACAGGGGAGCAATTGGTCCCGTCAAAATGGGTCGATGCAATGCTGACGCCAAGCCCGGCAAGCCCGCATTACGGCTACCAGGTCTGGCTCAACCGTGATCACCGCGAAGCAGGTTCGGACCTGCCGCACCCGCTGTTTCCTGACCGCGCCCCGGAAAGCGTCTTTTCGTTTATCGGGCATATGGGCCAATATGTTATCGCCTCGCCAAAACAGCGCGTCACAATCGTGCGGCTTGGCCATTCAACCAGCGAAGAACGGG
>WTKI01000286.1:0-3216 GCA_011524425.1 Altererythrobacter sp.
GGCCACAACCGTCAACAAAGTATGCGGCAGCGGCATGCAAACAGTCATCATGGGTGCAGAAGCATTGGCCAGCGGTACGATTGATATGGTTATCGCAGGCGGCATGGAGAGTATGACCAACGCGCCATACCTGCTGAAAAAGCATCGCTCAGGTGCGCGTATCGGGCACGATACGGCTTATGACCACATGTTCCTCGACGGGCTTGAAGATGCCTATGAGGAAGGCCGTGCGATGGGGACATTCGCGCAGGACACAGCCAATGACTATCAGCTGACCCGTGAAGACATGGACGAGTATTCCATTGAATCCTTGCGCCGAGCCAATGCAGCCATTGAAAGTGGAGCCTTTAGCGATGAGGTTGTGCCGGTTTCATATTCAACCCGCCGCGGCGATGTGACAGTTGATACTGATGAACAGCCCGGCAAAGGCCGCCCGGACAAGATCCCTCAGCTGCGCGCTGCCTTTGCAAAGGACGGGACTATAACAGCGGCAACATCCAGTTCTATCTCTGATGGCGCTGCAGCCATGGTTCTTACCCGCGAAAGTGTCGCGGCGGAGAAAGGTCTGACCCCGATCGCGAAGGTCGTTGCTATGGCCGCCCACGCGCAAGAGCCGAAAGATTTCACGACGGCCCCGGTTGGCGCGATCACAAAAGTGCTTGAGAAAGCAGGCTGGAGCACGGACGATGTGGATCTTTGGGAAGTAAACGAGGCGTTCGCTTGTGTTGCTATGTTTGCGATGCGCGACATCGGCATCCCGCATGACAAGATCAACGTGAACGGCGGTGCGACAGCGCTCGGACACCCAATCGGCGCCAGCGGAACACGTATTCTTGTCACACTCATCAATGCTTTGAAGACACAGGGTAAGACCAAAGGCGTCGCAAGCCTTTGTATCGGCGGCGGAGAAGGCACTGCCGTTGCTTTAGAACTGGTCTAAGGGCCGTATTACGCCATTGTGGTAAACGCTCTAGGCTCCCGCGATCCAGACGCTATGCTGGATGGGTATGCGGGAGCTAAGAGAATGAAAAAATACCTGTTGGCAGCAACAGCTGTCTATCTAGCGGCTTGCAGCCAACCCGCCGATGATCAGGAGTCAGCGCAAGCGGGTGATCCTGGCACCTACACCCGCAACCTTCCGGACGGAACTTTAGTCTCGCTCGTGATCCGCGAAGATGGCAGCCTCGTCCGGTCTTCAGGCAAAGAAAAAGCTTCAGGCAAAGCGGTAAAAGACGGCGACCGGCTTTGCTTCACATTCGCGGACGAGCCGTTGGCCGAATACTGCTGGACAAACGGCCCTATCCGCCCGGGCGGCACGTTTGAATCCATCAGCGATGAAGGCGAGATGCTGATCATCACCTATTCATCGGATATCCCGCCGCGAGGCGTTGAGATGAAACCCGGCCTTTATGAGGTAGGGGATGAGACCACTCCTTATGGGCGTACGCGCGTCGATGAAGATGGCACTTACACAGACTTCTTAAACGATGAGGCCGTTGGTTCTGGCAAATGGACGTCTGCAGGCGAACGCGTTTGTTTCGACCCTGAAGGCAATGAAGATCATCAATTGGAGCGCTGCTGGATCAATGGTCCTGCGGATGAAAGTGGTCGCTTTTTGACGACTCGTGAGAATGGCAGCGAAGCGTATTTTGTGACTCCTGTCGCTGAGTAGCGACAAATCGCTTGATCACCCTCTCAGTCGAGCGCATGTTGAAACGCGCTCAAAGGCCAAAAAAGCAAAGCCCGTGAGCCGCAATTGGGTTGCACTCATTGGACTAAATCACAGAGGGGAATTTTCATGAAGAAACTGGTTTTATGTGCGAGCGTGCTGGCTTTAGCAGCCTGCGGCGGAGGCGAGACTGAGCCTGAGGCTATGGAAGAAAAAGAAGCAATGGCTGAAGAAGCGGCAGCGCCTGAAGGACCAGTCATTCCTGGGAGCTATGATCTGGTATACGGGGATGGCACTGTAGGCTCTGTCACGATCAACGAAGATGGCACTTATTCTGGAACGCAAGGTGACCAGGCCGCTTCGGGAACCGTCGAAGATGTAGACGGCAAAGCTTGCTTTGATCCGGAAGGCGACGAACCTGCTCTTTGCTGGACCAATGGTGACGCTGCAGAGGATGGTTCTTTCACATCAACCGCAGATGATGGCTCGGTTGTGAAGGTGACACCAGTCACTGCTGAATAAGCCTAGGCGCCACTGCGCCTCGGTAGAAAATTCATTGTTGAGACATGAAAAAGGTGGCCGATTATGGCCGCCTTTTTTGTGTCCGGCATACCAAATCAAGGCTCACCGGCGCCCCAAAGGTGTGAAGCTTCGATGAAGCCGGTGCGACCATCGACATCGAGTTCGCACCACCCTTGCCGGCACTCGCCCAGCTTTCCGACCACTCCGGGTTCAAGACGCCAACGCAGCATGGAAGAATTATCAGGGCGCTCAAACAGGGGAGCTGTCGTCTCGCCGATTACCAGCGCGCCTCGGGTACGGCTTAACAAGCGTCGCGAAATCCAACCCTGCGCGCCATCAGGATCCTGAACCAGCAGCCACCCTTCAAGCACGCGTACAACGCGAACCGGCAAGCCTTGCCGACGATAGACCCATTCGATCCGGTAATCGACGCTGGGGCCCACACGCATGTAAACCTCCGATGCGCTGAGCGAGGCCCAATATGGGGTCTCATCATCTTGAGCCAACGCCACAGAAGGCAACGCTAGGCTAAACAATGCAAACCATTTGAGAAGAGCAGGTAAAACTACGCGAGTCATGCGCGCTCTCTTACTGTTGAAAGTTGCTTTCCATCAAGCGTTGAAACAAGTCGATGGAACCATCTTGACCAAATACCCTGACCCGGCCTAGCGCGTGTCTATGGCAAGCAGCGCTCCAACACCCACAAGACCGGTCAACCATACTCCCAGAGTTGTTGTCACGCGTCATCTCGCGCATTCTGTTGAGGAACGCATGAGCCAGTTGTTCGACGCAACGCTCAATACCGCTGATGAGCCTTATTCTCGCGATCAATTGGCCGCAGCAATGCAGCAATGCGATGTTCTGGTACCAACTGTGACAGACTCCATTGACGCAGACCTGATCGCCTCAGCCAGTGACGATCTCAAACTGATTGCGAGCTTTGGAGCAGGCACCGATCATATCGATCTTGAAGCGGCAGCGAAGCGAAAGATCCTCGTCACAAACACCCCGGGTGTCTTCACAGA
>WTKI01000286.1:3316-4379 GCA_011524425.1 Altererythrobacter sp.
GTCGAACGGATTTTCGGCGCACGCTTTGTACAGGATCTGGATGACTTGATCGCAGAAGCGGATATCCTCACTCTCCATTGTCCTGCCAGCAAAGATAACCAGCATTTGCTGGATGCACGCAGGCTTGGTTTGATGAAAGAGGGCTCCTGCCTGATCAACACAGCGCGCGGTGACCTTGTCGATCAAGAAGCCATGATCGCAGCACTCGAAAGCGGCCAATTGGCAGGTGCGGGCCTCGATGTTTATCCCAATGAGCCTCAAGTGGATCCTCGATTGCTGGAAATTCCGAACGTCATGACACTGCCTCACATAGGCAGCGCGACCCGTGAAGGTCGCGAAGATTCTGGCCATAAAGTTGTCGCCAACATCCGCATGTGGGCCGATGGCCATCGTCCTCCTGATCAAGTCCTGACCGCTTTGGGATAACGAACAATGGACGCATTTGCTGCTGACCTCGAAAGCCTCGAGCATGTCTGGATGCGAGCCTGGATGCAGCGCGATCGAAGCGCAATGAAAGGCATTGCTTCAAGCGAATTCGTGTTCCTCCTGGGCGGAAAAGTCTCAGCTGTTCTGGACCGCCCCAGTTGGCTGGACGCTGCAACAAGCAGGCTTGTCTGCGAGCATTATCAATTCCATGACATTTATGTCCGCCAGCACAAGCGATGTGCAATTTTCGCTGCGCGCATGACATTTGAAGGCCAAATAGGCCGTGTTCCCTGGAAGGGTGATCTCTGGCTCACAGACCTATGGAAACGCGGACGGGTCAGGCGAAAATGGAAACTGACAGAGCGGCTTGTGTCTCGTGCAGAAAGCGATCCGGAACTTGGAGCTGAAGTGACTGCGATGCAACTTTGGAAATAGAGCTCAGAGGCTCTTTTTGTAAAAGACGCTGTGTTCGTTTTCGACATAATCACCGAACGGCCCGCAAACAGCGAAACCATGCTTTTCATAGAACCGGTTTGCGGCTGCGAAATGCGGCGGCGGGCCAGTTTCCAGAAAGACTTCCGCAAAGCCGAGCTCGTCCGCTTTTTGCATGATCGCTGCAAGGATCTTGCTACCAACC
>WTKI01000188.1 GCA_011524425.1 Altererythrobacter sp.
AGCGGCAAAAGGCGCCATTACGAACATCAAGATCCACGGCATGAAGTTGAAGATTTGCTGCTGGACCGGGTCCATCGCAGACGGGTTCAGCTTGAAAGTCAGCCACATCGTCACACCCAGCAAAATGGCGAGCACACCAATGCCCAGGAAACCCGGTGGATCGAATGGCAGCAAGCCAAACAGGTTCAGAATCTTCCAAGGATCAGGCGCAGACAGATCCTGAATCCAGAATTCAAGGAACGGCTTATGACGCATTTCAATCGCAAGGATCAGCGCCTTGTAAAGAGCAAAGAAAATCGGAATCTGGATCAGCAGCGGCAGACAGCCTGCCAACGGATTGACGCCTTCCTTCTTGTACAGCGCCATCATCTCTTGCTGGAGCTTCTGCTTGTCGTCCTTGTAGCGTTCCTGCAGCGCTTTCATCTTAGGCTGCACTGCCTTCATCGAAGCCATGCTGGCAAATTGCTTGTTCGCGATAGGGAACAACAACCCGCGAATGATCACGGTCAAAAGGATAATCGCCACGCCGAAATTGCCAACAAAATCGTAAAGCGTGCGTAGCAGCCAGACCATCGGCTTCACGAACCATTCGAACCAGCCCCAGTCGATCGCCTTGCCAAAGCGGGCAATGCTGAGATCATCACGGTATTGGTCGAGCAGCGCACTTTCTTTTGCGCCTGCAAACAGCATTGTCGTTTGCGACGCAGTGCCGCCGGCAGCGACAGTGGTCGGAGCATAATTCAAGTTCGCTGTGAATTGATCCTGACCATAGGCGCGGAACAGCGGTGTAGCCGAACTATCGCCCCGCGGGATCAGCGCGCCCAACCAATAAGTGTCGGAAAAGCCCATCCAGTTAGGCGCGCCTTCCGGCGTATAAGCCTTGTCTTCGGCCAAATCGTCATAGTCGGGTCCGTAATCGACTGTGTCACCATAGCTGCCAATCGGGCCTGTATGCGCAATCCATAAACCGCCACCTGTCTCTGTAACCCGGCGATTGATAAGACCATAGGGCTGGATAACAAAGGAGCCATCGGTGGAATTCACCACTTCCTGCTGCGCAGTCAGCATGTAATTTTGGTCAATCGAATAGGTGATCCGGAAAGTCTGGCCTTCACCATTATCCCAGCTCAGCGTCACTGGCGCCTGAGCCGTCAAAGTCTCGCGATCAGCGGTCCAGACTGTTTGAGGGGTTGGCAAAGTAATGCCCTCGCCGCGCCATCCGACCAGAGCCAGATATTCGCCTGGCGTCCCTTGCGGGGCGAACAGCTGCACTGGCCCTGCATCGTCTTCTACGCTTTCGCGATGGTCCTTCAGTTCGATATCATCAACCCGCGCACCCACAAGATTGATAGAGCCTTCGACGCGCGGTGCATCGATGCGCACGCGCTGCGGAGAGGCAAGAGCGGTTGCCAGATCGACCGGCTCGCTTTGAACTGTGTCCTCGCCAATAACACCCGATGGAGCGGAAGAGGCATCGCCTGATGGTGTAGCTGCAACTTCCTCGACAGGGTTCGCTCCGGCAAGCGAGGCCTCAGGGTAGAAATAGCGCATGGCAAAGTCCCACCCCAGGATGAGCAGGCCGGAAAGCGCTACGGCGAGCAACAGATTACGCTGATTGTCCAAGATGATATCCGATAGCTAATGCTGTGTTATGTAGGTATTACAGTCGGGATGTGAAGGGTTAAGGTACCGGATCATGTCCGTGCCCGCCCCAAGGATGACACCGCATTAGCCGCTTAAACGCCAACCATCCACCCTTGATCGCACCGTATTTTTGCAAAGCCTGTATGGCATATTCGCTGCACGAGGGTGAATAGCGACAAGTGGGCGGCAAAATGCGGCTCGGGCCGATCTGCCAGCCACGGGCAATCAGGATGAACACCTGCCTCATTTACGAGGGCTGCGATTGCCACGGCGCGGCTTTCTGCGCGGGTCACCTTTACCGGCAGCGGCCCGCTCCAGCGCAATGGAAAGCTCTTCGCGCAGAGCGTTGAAGTCACGCTCAATCCCGCCCTCGCGGCCGATCAGCACATGATCGTGATCTGGCAGGCCCTTTGTAGGAAGCGTTTCTCGCAACAATTCGCGAAAGCGCCGCTTCATGCGGTTGCGCACCACCGCATTGCCGATCTTCTTCGTCACAGTGATGCCAAAGCGCTTGCCATGGCCACTATTGGGGTGCGCTAAAAGCACGAAACCGGGGCGCGCCACGCGCAGGCCCCGGTTCGCAGCAAGAAAATCAGCGCGGCGCGTGAGCACCGCGATTCTCTTCAAATCAGTCGATGTGTTTACGCACAAAGGTTCTTGCGACCACGCGCACGACGCGCGCGCAGGACCTTGCGACCGCCAGGGGTCTTCTTGCGAGCAAAGAAACCGTGGCGACGCGCACGCACGAGATTGCTAGGCTGGAATGTCCGCTTCATATCATCCTCGAATTAATCAACTGGCGAGCCCATTTCAGCGGTGCCGCACCAATAAAAATGGCCGCCCGTCATCAGGCGACCGCCATAATTGCCGCGCGGTTAAGCGAAGGCAGCGCGCGAGTCAAGAAATTGTGCATCCTGCACCGCCCATCCGATGGCCCTTTCAGATTGCCTCGTTACAATCCTGTTATAGCCGGCCTTCGCCTCGACAAACCTGCTCTGAGCCAACAGGGTCTGTGCCGTTCAATAGCATGGCAGGGGGGCCATTCGCCACTTGGTCGCATTGGTCAGAACCGTGGCCTATCTCGGGCTGGAAGCGCGCAGCGTGGAGGTGCAATGTCAGGTCGCACCTGGCCTGCCCCGCTTTGCCATTGTCGGCCTGCCTGACAAAGCGGTCAGCGAGAGCCGCGAGCGCGTGCAATCCGCGCTTGCTGCAATGGGACTCGCGCTCCCGCCCAAGAGGATCACAATCAACCTCTCCCCTGCCGATCTGCCGAAAGATGGCTCGCATTATGACCTGCCGATCGCGTTGGCATTGCTCGCTGCGATGGGCGTGACAGATGCAGAGCAGCTGGGAGATTGGTTAGCGGTCGGAGAACTCGCTCTGGATGGAAGGATCGCGGCCTCGCCCGGCGTCTTGCTGGCTGCCCTTCACGCAAGCGAAGCCGAATGCGGGCTCATTTGCCCTGCAACGCAAGGCGCAGAAGCGAAGTGGGCCAGTGAAGTGCCTGTCTTAGCGGCTCCAGATCTGATCAGCCTGCTCAACCATTTAAAAGGCACACAGCAATTGCCTCAGCCAGAAAGAGGCGAGGTTGAACTGGCCACCCCGCCAACAGACTTGCGGCAAGTCAAAGGGCAGGAAACGGCCAAACGCGCGTTGGAAATCGCTGCCGCTGGCGGTCACAATATGCTCATGTTGTTACGTCAAGACCCCAATGGCTAGTCCGCTTTTGGTAGCCGCTCTGGAGCGTTCTTCCGTCTGCAATTGGGGTGGAAAGCGGACATTGCAGTACACTTGTGCTAGCAAGCATTTGGGTCGCGCATTTGGAGAGAAACCACATGTCCTTGCCGATGGTCCAAGTTGCTCAGTCCGACGAGCAATCATCAGTCGTTCAAACCATAACACTCGGCTTTTCTGCCGATCCGATAGCCAGATGGATTTGGCCAGATGCCGAAGTGTATCTGAAAACCATGCCACTATTCGCCGTGGCATTTGGCGGCGCTGGATTTGATCACTCTACGGTCTATGCAACGAATTGCGGCCATGCTGCGGCTATGTGGTTGCCGCCAGGCGTCGCTTCTGACGACGATGCGATTGAAGCCATTTTCGAGGAGACAGTCGCAGCTGATCGCATGGATGAGATTGGCTCGTTCTTTGAGCAGATGGGTAGTTTCCACCCGCATGAGCCTTGCTGGTATCTGCCGCTGATCGCGGCTGATCCTGCGCAAACTGGGCGAGGTTTGGGCGCAGCGCTGATGAAGCACGCCCTTCAGAAATGCGATCAGCAAGGTCTTCCAGCCTATCTGGAATCCTCGAACCCGCGTAACATTTCGCTGTATGAGCGGCATGGTTTTGAAGTGATGGGAAAGATCGAAACGCCAAGCTCTCCGCTCATGACGACGATGCTTCGGCAACCCAGAGCGTAAAAATCAGCAAGGGACTGATGAAATGACCCTCGAGGAAATCTACTATATCGGCCAGACAATCGCTGCCATCGCGGTGGTCGGCTCATTGTTTGTCGTCGCCTTTCAGCTTTACCAAGGCAACCGCCAGAGCGCAGTTAATATGGCCTTCGAGATCGCGGCCGCCGCCGACCGCAGCTTTGATCCGATCTATCAGGGTGACAATATGTCGATCTGGTCGCGCGGTCTTGCCGCTGACCCTGACATGACCGAGGCTGAGAAAATCGCCTTCGACCTGTTCATGGCGCGGGTCATGCACAATGGTATGC
>WTKI01000205.1 GCA_011524425.1 Altererythrobacter sp.
GGTCTGACTTCCGGGTCATGTGCCTGTGTGAAGCACAAATGGGCGAGGTAGGAAATTGTGGGTGTTGTGCGTCGTGCCGGTGCGGCCAGGTGGCCCGCCTATCACCACAAACCGCATCAACTTCACTTGGCGTTCACGCAAGCGGTGGTTATAGGCGTACCCCATGATGAAGGAATTCAACTCGACAGCGCGCTCGCGCCTTTCACGTTTGTCCATGGGTGCAGCTCTTGCAGGCATCGTAGTTCTGACCTCTGCCTGTTCCGGCCGCGGCGGCCCGGAAGAGGATGTGGCTTACGTCGCGCGTGATGTTGAGACGCTCTATTCAGAGGCGAAGTATCGTCTGGATAGCGGCAACACGCAGCTTGCCGCGGCGCTGTTTGACGAAGTGGAGCGGCAGCACCCCTATTCGCCTTGGGCACGCCGGGCACAGCTGATGAGCGCGTTCAGCTATTATGTCGCGCAAGATTACAACAAGGCGATCCAGAGCGCGCAACGGTTCCTCTCGATCCACCCGGGCAACCGCGATGCGCCCTATGCCTATTATCTGATTGCGCTCTCTTATTACGAGCAGATCAGCGACGTTCAGCGCGACCAGAAGATTACAGAGCAAGCGCGCACGGCTCTGCGCGAAGTGAATCGGCGCTTCCCCGCGAGTGAGTATGCAGCCGACGCGCGGCTCAAACTCGACCTGGTCAATGACCATCTGGCGGGCAAGGAAATGGAGATCGGCCGGTTTTATGCAAAGTCAGGTCGCTGGCTGGCTGCGCAATTGCGCTTCCAGAACGTGATTGACGAGTATCAGACCACCAGCCACGCTCCTGAAGCGCTCTACCGCTTGACAGAATCCAGCCTTGCTCTGGGTGTCCCGCAAGAAGCGGTCAAATATGCCTCCGTCCTCGGCGCTAACTATCCCGGCACGGAATGGTATGAAAAAGCGTTTGAGCTTATCGATGACCATGCTGCGGGCGTAACCGCGACCTAGGAATTGCAACGAGGCTTAGCCGCGCAAGCGGCGCCCTCTGTAATCTTACGAGGAACATTCAGGTTTACGGACCTTTTTTGCTTTCGGCGCGTTAGACATTTGCGGGCCGGGCCCCTCTGGCATCCAAATTGCGTTCAGCACACGATTTGGCTGTGATGTCGGACCGCATCGGAATGTCGATGCGAACGGGGTGCCATAATTGGTGGCGACCACCCTGTCATAAGAGCGCCCTCGCAATCTGCATTTCGATTGAGTGAAGTTTCACGGTTCCTGGCAGCGCGCGCGAAAGGCGCGGCATCTACCGGGTGACCAGACAATCGGAAGGCACGTAAATGGTCAGAGTCATTGCCCCCATGCTGCGCGATTTCATGCAGAAAGAAAGCGCCGGCGGTATCGTTCTTATTTTTGCTGCGCTCGCAGCCCTGCTTGTCGCGAACTCGCCTCTTTATACAAGCTATCAAGCGTGGCTGGATATTCCCATCATTGCCGGCTTTGGCAGCTTTGTTATCGACAAGCCGCTATTGCTTTGGGTCAATGACGGACTGATGGCGGTGTTCTTTTTCCTCATCGGACTGGAAGTCAAACGCGAGGTAATGGAAGGCCAGCTTTCCAGCTGGAACAAGGCATCTCTCCCGCTTGTTGCAGCTATCGGCGGCATGGCGATCCCTGCTGTGATTTACCTGATGATCAATGCAGGAACGCCGGAAAACCAGGCCGGATGGGCCATCCCGGCTGCGACCGATATCGCATTTGCGCTGGGCATCCTGGCGCTGCTCGGGCCGCGCGTGCCGGTTGCATTGAAAGCGCTGCTGCTCGCCATTGCAGTCATCGATGATATCGGTGCGATCACGATTATTGCTTTGTTCTATACCGGCGAGATCAACACCGGATATCTGGCCATGGGCGGAGCGGTGTTCGTCCTCATGCTCATTACAGGCCGGATGAAGATCGCATCGCCCATACCGTATGTTTTGCTGGCCATTTTGATGTGGGCATTCGTGCTGAAGTCCGGCGTTCATGCAACGCTTGCCGGTGTTGCAGCGGCGCTGACTGTGCCGCTTGTCGCCAATAAGGGTGAACGCTTGCTAGAGCATATGGAGCACGCGCTGCACCCATGGGTCGCATTCCTTGTCATCCCGATCTTCGGTTTTGCCAATGCGGGCGTGGTATTGCTTGGCCTCAATCCTGCTGATGTGCTGGCGCCGCTTCCTCTCGGTATCGCGCTGGGACTGCTGATTGGCAAACAGGTCGGCATTTTGGGTTTTGCATGGATTGCTGTGAAAACCGGCATGGCAAGCCTGCCAGAGCAAGTGAACTGGCGTCAGATCCATGGACTGTCTCTCTTCGCGGCCATCGGCTTCACGATGAGCCTGTTTATCGGCAATCTTGCCTTTGTCTTGCCTGAACAGGTTGATGCAGTGAAACTGGGCGTCCTGACAGGCTCAACCATTGCAGCGGTGCTGGGCTTCTTCTTGCTGAAAGCGGCATTGCCAGATGCAGCACAGAGCGCGCGCGAAGACAGCGGGCAAGCCGACGAGCTGGAGCCGAAGGCCGCCTCGTCATAATCAGGTAAATTCTCACCCGAGATTACAGAACGGCCTATCAGTTGCGCTTTTCGTAGGGCGTGCTGATGGGCTGATTTGGTAGACCGCGGGCGGCATCGAAAGGAACGTCCGCTAACGACCCAATTGCGGACGTTAAACGTCTGCTCACGATCTGGGAGTCACTCGGGCTGCCTTGGATCGGTAATGGACCTGCATTCTCGAAAGTGTGCTTCTCATAATTTGAGGCAACGGAGGATTAAAGAAAAAGCAAAGCTAGCTATTTCACGATCTCCACGGCTTGCATCATGCCGCGATCCTCGTGATTGAGAATGTGACAATGGAGCACGAACTTTCCATGGAAGTCTTCATAGCGCATACGGATTTTTCTCGGTCCGCGCGTTGTCAGCCCTAGCGTATCTCGCCAGATGATTTCTGGATTCCCAAATGGATCATCGCGGGTGACTTGAAACGAATTCACATGGATATGAAACGGGTGAAACCTTTCGAGTGAATCAGGCTCCACCCCGACTGTCCATTCCTCAACAGCGCCAAGCTTGAGCGTTCGGACTTCTCCTTCTCCGAACACCTTGCCGTCGACCATGTATCGCCTTACCCCGTTTTCATCGGCCTCGACCGAAAACATCATTCGCTGCTCGCCTTGGATTTCTTCATCAGTGATCGGCTCGAACGGCACAAGATCAGCCAGTTGTCCGTTGTCACAGGGAAGCTCCATCTCCATGGGCTCGCCCTCAACAACAATTCTGGCGATATATTGCCGCGGGTCATCCTCGCCATCAGAGCGGTCACCGCGCAATACTGCAAATTCTCTCAGCCAGTAGACGGCACGCGTTTCTCCAGCTCCGAGTGGGATCGCCTTTACAAGCACGTCAGACCGCTGGCCTTCCCAAAGGTCAAGCCGTTCCCATGGGCTACATTTGCCCAAAGCAATACCATCTGCAGCGATCTCATTCAGTTTGTGACCATCTAGGCCAATAACGACGGGGATGCCTGAAAACCCTGATATAAAGCGGAAACGTCTAACCTCACCGGGTCGCATGGTAATGGTAGGAACCAGCTGTCCGTTGATTGTCATGTGGCGCTTCAGTTCACGATACCATACGGATGTACTGTCAACGAGCGCAAAATCTTCTATTTCTCCATCTTCGTCGTAGGGTATTTGCTGCAGCAGCATTACATGTTCTTCGGCGGCGGCAATCTCCGGCACTTCATCAAGTCCGCCCTCAATGATCAAGCTGCCAGCCATTCCACTGGCTACCTGTATCGCGGTCGATCCGTGAACATGCGGGTGATACCAAAATGTCCCGGGAGGATGGTCTACGGGGATTTCGACACGGACCTGATAGTCGCCACCAGGTGGCATTCTGCGCAATACGTTATCCGAAATTCCTTTGGGATCTACATGCAGGCCATGAGTATGGATGTTGGTCGTGTTGAAATGGTGAGGATGATTGTGGTCCGCTGGCATATCATCTGGGTTTGGCGGCAGCATATTGCGAACGGTCATATTTAGGACATCGCCCGGCTTCAGACGCAGCGTCGGACCTATGAACTGGCCGTTGTAGCTTCGGTGCTTTATGCGACACCCTGCGATCTCGCTGGTGCCGTATTTGACGTCGAGTACGATGTTGAGTTCGCCATTCTCGGACCGAAACTCGGGGGGGCGCTTGAAATGATCGAGGCCATGCGCAGTTATGTTGATCGGGCCAGGGGCACAGGCCTCCGCTAGGTAATCCAATTTCTCCGCAGACGAAGGAATGTGAGAAATTGAGACCAGTGCGATTGCTGCCGCAATCCACTTCCCGCCACCGACGATACTGTAC
>WTKI01000397.1 GCA_011524425.1 Altererythrobacter sp.
CTCAAGGACTGTTTGGAAAGCGGTCAGGTCGCTGCTGCTGCGCTTGATGTGTTTGCTGAAGAGCCTGCCAAGGAAAATCCGCTGTTTGATGCACCAAACTTCATTTGCACGCCGCATTTGGGCGCATCAACAACGGAAGCGCAAGTCAATGTTGCGCTGCAAGTGGCTGAACAAATGGCGGATTATCTGGTCAATGGCGGTGTGACCAATGCTTTGAATATGCCGTCTCTGTCAGCCGAAGAAGCGCCTAAGCTGAAGCCTTACATGGCACTGGCTGAAAAACTCGGCAGCCTCGTTGGGCAGCTCGCACATGGCAATCTCACAAAGATCAGTATCGAGCGTGAAGGCGCAGCATCTGAGCTCAATGGCAAGCCGATCACAGGCGCTGTCCTGGCAGGCTTCATGCGCCGCTATTCTGACACCGTGAACATGGTCAATGCGCCTTATCTTGCGAAAGAGCGCGGGCTCGATGTAAGCGAAGTGCGCCATGATCGCGAAGGCGCGTTCAACACGCTCATCCGCGTGACTGTTGAAACTGCACAAGGACCACGCTCCGTTGCGGGCACTTTGTTCGGCAGCGGTGCGCCCCGTCTGGTGGAGATCTTCGGCATCGGTATCGAAGCTGAACTGGAAGGCCATATGCTCTATGTCGTCAATGATGACAAACCGGGCTTCATTGGCCGGATCGGCACTTTGCTGGGCGAGAACGGCATCAATATCGGCACTTTCAATCTTGGCCGGCGTGAAGCGGGGGGCGAAGCTGTGCTGCTGCTTAGCCTCGATGATGAAGCGCCTGCAGATGTGATCGATCAGGCAGACAAGGTGGAAGGCGTGAAACTGGTCAAAGCACTCAGCTTTTGATGGAATGCACTGGCCATTCGTCATTCGTGCTTCCGCGCGGATGGCGAATTGGCTAGGGACCATGCGCAATGACCAATCCTGACGATCTTTTGCCGGAAGGGCTTGAAGACCGCTTGCCGGGGCAGGCGGAGCCGATCACCCGCGCGATGCGGGCGAGTTTGGATGTATTGTCCAGCCATGGCTATGACCGTGTACGGCCCCCGCTAGTGGAATTCGAGAAGTCGCTGGCAGGGCGCATGGACGGTGTCACACCGCGCCGGATGTTCCGCTTTGTCGATCCGGCATCGCTGCGCACGCTGGCCTTGCGCAGCGACATCACCCCGCAGATCGGGCGTATCTCTGCGACGGGTATGGCAGACGTGCCAAGACCGCTGCGGCTTGCCTATTGCGGCGAGACAGCGGTTATCCGTGCCGACCAATTGGAACCGGCTCGTGAACGATTACAACTGGGCGCTGAGCTAATCGGCGCAGACACCGTCGCTGCGGCAAGCGAAATCGTCGCATTGGCAGTACAAGCGCTGAGTGCGGCAGGCCTCACCGGCATCTCTGTCGACTTCACGCTGCCAGACCTCGTTGATACGCTGGCGGAAAAAGCCCTGCCGTTGCCAGCTGGTGCGCGCGATGCAGTGCGGCGCGAGCTCGACACCAAGGATGCAGGCGGGCTGAAAGCGGCAGGTGGGGAAGCCTATCTCCCACTACTTTATGCAACTGGACCTTTCCCCGAGGCGCTGGAAAAGCTCCGGGCGATTGATGCGGGCGGCGCACTTGCCACCCGGATTGCCGGCCTTGAAGAGATCGCTGGCCGCATCGGAGATACTGCGCGCATCACTTTGGACCCCACTGAACGCCACGGCTTTGAGTATCAAAGCTGGTTCGGCTTCACCCTCTACGCTGAAGGGGTTCGTGGTGCCATCGGGCGCGGCGGAACCTACCTCATCAAAGGCAGCGAGGAACCGGCCACTGGCTTCTCCCTCTATGTCGACCAAATGGCGGGCGGCGGCTCGCAATATGTCAAACCCGACACCCTTTATCTGCCGCTTGGCCATGACCGCGATGCAGCAGCGCGTCTGCGTGCGATCGGCTGGCGCACCATTGCCCAGCTATCGGAAAGCGAGGACGCAAAAGCCTTGGGATGCACGCATATTCTTGCAGGCGCAGAGCCAGAAGCGCTTTAGTCCAGCACCTCCCGCACAAATGCATCGACGGCCAGTGTTTGCGCATTGTTATCCTCGCCAAGCTCGCGGTTCATACGTCCGTGATCTGTATCTTCGATAGCGACCACATCAGCTGTATGTCCGGCCACTTCCAGGGCCGCTCCGAATTCTGTTGAACGCCGCGTCGAAATCGCGCGATCAGCGACATGCAAAATGAGCCAGTTCGCAACATCCGGCCCGCCGATATGTTCGATCGGAGACAAAGCGCGGTGACGTTCCGGATCATCGCCAAAGACCCGCTTGTACAGGCCCGGCAATTCCATCCGCGCGCGGTCATCAAGCTGCGCTTCAATGTCATATCCTGCGCCATCCAACAGGACCGCGCCTTGAATGGCCTCGAAAGCCGCACCTGCATATTGCGGATCTGTGCTCACCAGCGCGGCCAGATGTGCGCCCGCGCTGTGCCCCATGATGATGATCCGGTTGTGGTCAAAGCCAAGCGTATCGGCTTGTTCAAAAACCGTTTCCAGCGCGCGTCCCACGTCCCTGGCCTGTTCCTCTACCGGAGCATCGGGTAGCAAGCGGTATCCGGTTGACGCAAATGCATAGCCTTGCTGTGTGAAATGCAATGGCTTGAATTGCACCGCTTTGCGTGTGCCTATGCTCCAGCCGCCGCCATGGACGAAGAACACCAGTGCAGGGCGATCCGTTGTGCTTGCCTGCGCGGCGTAGAAATCGACCTGTTGTCTTTCATCCTGTCCGAATTCAAGCGAAGTGGTCGGCGCCATTTGTGCGGTCCGGTCATAGATCCGCGCATTGCGCTTGCGGTTGGCTTTCAAATTTGTTTCGACCCGCTGCCACACTTCGTCCTGACAAGTGCCGCTCAGATCGGTGAATTGGGTCTGAAGGCACTCGCGTATCTTGGAACGGTCAGTGCCGCAAAGCTGGCGGATTTCCTGTCGGCATTCGCGTGGCAGGCGCTGCTGCGCACTGGCGAGCGACGTGAGGCCAAGTGCGCCGAGGGCTACAGACAGGACTACAATTGATTTACGCATGGTGGAACTCTCCAGATCTTGTGCTGGCAGCTAAGCAAACCGGTTGGGAGGAAGCGAGTCTCACAATGTCGCGCATTGTCGCGGATTGCGTCCCGCGATGACGTTTCCGGGCCGCTGATCGTTCCCATCCTGGCCACCGCAGTCAGCGCGCGACCGCGCGCCGCCCGTTAGGGCGAAAGCCTAGCGAACGGAGGTGAGCGCTGGCGTTTGAAGCCGTAACCCAATCAGTTTCACCTACTTATCTTTCAATAGTTTAGCTCCCAAATGGGACACATGACACACAGTCCAGAGGAGAAAATCCTTTGGGCAGAAAATCGGGCGCGCAGTTGTGATGTGAAGGGCGTGAAAGCGGGCGAGGCATGAGCCCCTAGTGGCATGGCAGGGTGCAAGTAGGAAACCGAGAGAGGGTCCCTTCAGCGCTGACTAAAGCGCCGGTTACTCTATGCTGATCCGCGCGGTTCGATTGTACTTCGCGATCCCGGCGGGTTTACGACGCAAACACCAACCATCAACGCCTATGATGGAAGCGCAGCTGAACGAGCGCAGCGAGGACAATACGGCATTCCCAGCGCCAGCAATACGGGCAGGTTCCAATATACAGGCCAGGTCTGGCTCGAGGAGTTGGGCATGTATTACTACAAGGCCCGCATCTACTCGCCCACGCTAGGCCGGTTCCTCCAAACCGATCCCATCGGGTACGAGGACCAGTTCAACCTCTACGCCTATGTAGGCAATGATCCGATTAATAGCGTGGATCCGACGGGATTGGATAACACGGTCTGCCCCAAGAAGGGGCCCTGCACCACTACCAAAACTAAAGAAAATGTTATCGATATAACAGCAATTGACAGTGACGACTCTCCAGATCGTGACTTTGATCCGTTTGAACCAGGCACCAGAGTCGCCCCTGGGGCGGGTCGCAGATTTAGTCGCGGACCTACATGCCCGAGAACCAACTCGTGGACCGACGTCGGGAGGTCGGTCGGAACGGCACTCCAAGTTGGAGGAGATATCGCAACCGGGATAGGTATGGGCTTGGCATTTGTTGTGCCCCCTGCAGGTGCTACAGTTGCTGCGCTAGGTAGGGCGACATCTGCAACAGGAAGCGTAATAAGTGCAGTTTCAAATTTAGAGGATGGAAACGTTGCTGCCGCTGGTCAAGATTTAGCGGGTGTTCTTGCGGGCTCGATTGCCAAGCGGGCCCTGAAGGCGACAGGAGTGACATCGAACTTATCACGCAATACCAACTCTGGCCGATTTCGCGATCCCAATAC
>WTKI01000168.1 GCA_011524425.1 Altererythrobacter sp.
GATTGTCGCGTAAAAGTCCGCCCGATTGAGCAGTTGTGATGTCTCGTCATCTTCCGCGTCATCGATTTCCGCCTGATAGAAATCAAGGATCGATGCGAAGGACTTCATGTCTTTCTCGGAATATTCCCACGGTTCGCGGATATCATCGCCAGTGCGAAGGATTGGCAAAGCGCGCAGGAACCGATTTACACTGCGCTTGGCCTCACGCAATTGCGCGGCAGGAAGCTCTGGATCGATTGTCCGCATGCTCTGTGACAAGACAAAACTCTCGTCCGACAGCACAGCATTGGAAGTCAATTCCACAGCACCGATGGTTTCAGCCCGTTCCAGATCACCTTTGATTGTGAATGGCGTCGCCTCTTTTGGCAGGAGCAGTTCGACCTCGCTACGCTGATAGAGCGGCCCATTGAGTGCAAGCGGAATTTCACGCCAATCTGCTCTCGCGCGATCGCTGTTAAAACCGATATTGCGCGCCGACTGCGCCGGAGCGCCGAATTCATAGATGCGGCGTTCACGGCTCCAAGGCGAGTCCATCAGACCCTTTGCAGTCAGCGTCGCAACGCCGCTCTCTTCATCATATTCGACGCTTTCTTCAGCGAATTCGGTTGAACCGAAGGTCGAGCTCAGAGCGTTTGAGATCGCGTCTTCAACGATCTCGCCTTCCTGCTCCACCACAGAGCGCCACTGCGCGCCGGCTTGCCCGCGATATTCGATCTTCACATCGACCATGGCAGGCAGACGCAGGCCCGCCCGCTGGTCAATTGTAATTTGCGTGATTTGCGTGGGCGTGGACAGAGGGCGGACATCCATTTTTACTAAGTCCGAACCGTCTGCAAGGATGGGCAAGGCATAATGAAAGCGCGGCACTGAATCGATCGTGTCGATACGTGTGCCCGCAGTCGTGCCGTCAATCCAGTAAGATGTACCGTCGACCTCTGCGCGAACGATCATATGATCGAAATTACCCGGAAGCGGGGTCAAAATCGGCAAAGCGTCCCCGCCTTTGGACGCTACCAGCACGACTTCGCTGGTGATCCCTAATTCTTGCAGGATCGCGTGCAGCAGGACGGACTTGGCCTTACAGTCACCAAATCGCTTTTCCCATGTCTCTTCAGGCATTTGCGGAAGGTAGTTGCCACCGTTCAAGCCATTGTGAAGATAGCTGATCTCGTCCTGGACTAGCTCGGTTGCCATCGCCATGCGCTGCATCGGATCTTGTGTTGCAGCAGCAATCTTTGCGATTTCGCTGGCCAGCAAGCCGCCTGCTTCAATGGAACCTTCAGTGTCGTAATGCGGCGCCATCGAGCGTGAAATGTCATCCCAACCATCAAACGTTGTTGCCATCATGCGCGGAGGCAGGCGGAAACGGCTCGGCGCATCGTTCGGCTTATCTTCCGGTTTCTCGACCGGCATGTCCGTGCGCCAGTACATGTAGCCATCGCGCTCTACAGGAGCCTCCAGCTCTACATCTCCGGTCACGCCGAAATTGATGGGCTGATCGACCGGCCAGGACACAACCATCGAACCTTGCTCCAAGGGGAGCGGTTTGGTCATTATGCTGCGCTGCCATTGCATATGCTCGCCAAGCGCCTGATCAGAGCGCGTGACAGTGTAGCTCAGCCGCAAAACATCACCGACCTGTGCACCGGTTAGCGGCATAGTAGCCGTCAGCACTCCATCGAGAGTGCGGCGCTCCAATTGGCGCTCACGGCGCAAAACATCGAATTTGTCTTCAGCATCAAGCAGATTGATCACTTCCTCGCCGCGCAGCAACTCTGCACGATGGACGATCAAGTCTCCTTTGTCGGGCTGCCAAGCCGCATTCAAAGTTCCAAATTGCGTAAGCGCTTCTGGAGAACTGAGCTTGACGGCAAGGTCTGAATAGATCGAGACTTGGCCATCTTCCATCCGAACCTGTTGTTCGATCAGTTGGATGATATTGCCGCTCTCTTCGGCATTTGAGGAAACGACCGCTTCTTCAACCCAGTCCGGCGCCGCATCATAAAGCGGTTCTTCCCCTGCCCATGCCGGAGCCGCGACACAAACGGCGGCTGTTGACGTCAACAGAAAACGCATTGCAGAATTCATCTAATGCCCCTCGACCAAATGCAATTCGCCACGAATAAAAAACGGCAAACTGTAAGAATAAACAAGGGCTAACGCTTCGGAGATTTAAGTCAATATTCCTAACATGGTGTGGAACGCGTTAAGACAAAGCTTGCCAAATCCATTGGAACCCTCTTAGCGGCCCCAGCAACGGCTTCGTGCTGCATATTCCAGGCTTCAAGCCCTGTCAGGAGAATTTCATGGTTCCGCGTTACGCCCGCCCCGACATGTCCGCTTTGTGGGAGCCGGAGGCCAAGTATCGTATCTGGTTCGAAATCGAAGCGCATGCCACGCAAAAGCTCGGGGAATTGGGTGTGGTACCTGAAAGCGCGGGCAAAGCACTGTGGGACTGGTGGGCAACCAATCCTGTGATCGACGTCGCGGCGATCGACGCTATCGAGCAAGTAACTAAGCATGACGTGATTGCTTTCCTGACATGGGTGGCAGAACAAGTCGGCGATGAAGCGCGCTTCATGCACCAGGGCATGACGAGCTCGGACGTGCTGGATACAACGCTGGCAGTGCAACTGGCGCGTGCGACTGACATTCTTCTGGCGGATCTAGATGACCTGCTCGCGGCCATTAAAAAGCGCGCTGAAGAGCACAAGTTTACCCCTACTATCGGGCGCAGCCATGGCATTCATGCAGAGCCCGTCACCTTCGGATTAAAACTTGTTCAGGCCTATGCAGAATTCGATCGCTGCAGGGCTCGGCTGGAAGCCGCGCGCGGTGAAATTGCAACATGCGCGATCTCTGGCGCGGTCGGCACCTTTGCAAATATTGATCCAAGCGTGGAAGAATATGTCGCTGAGCAAATGGGCCTGAGCGTCGAACCTGTTTCGACCCAAGTGATCCCGCGTGACCGGCATGCCATGTATTTCTCGACCCTCGCTGTGATAGCCGGATCGATTGAGCGGCTTGCCGTAGAGATCCGGCATTTGCAGCGTACGGAAGTGCTGGAAGCGGAAGAGTATTTCGCACCGGGCCAAAAAGGCTCGTCAGCCATGCCGCATAAACGCAACCCGATCCTGACAGAGAACCTTACTGGTCAAGCACGCATGATCCGCGCCTATGCCATGCCAGCGCTTGAAAATGTCGCATTGTGGCATGAGCGCGACATCAGCCATTCATCGGTTGAGCGTTTCATCGGTCCTGACGCAACAATCACGCTCGATTTCGCGCTCGCTCGCCTTACTGGAGTGGTCGACAAACTGCTGGTCTATCCTGAACGCATGCAAGCCAATATGGACCGCATGGGCGGCCTTATTCACTCGCAGCGTGTGCTGCTGGCGCTGACGCAGGCGGGTGTCAGCCGCGAAGATGCCTACAGGCTGGTTCAGCGCAATGCGATGAAGGTGTGGGAATCAGATGGCGCGCTGATGCTGCTCGATCTGCTAAAGCAGGACGAGGAAGTTACCGCCGCTCTGTCCGAAGCTGAGCTGGAAGAGAAGTTTGATCTGGAATACCATTTCAAACATGTCGAGACGATTTTCGCGCGCGTTCTAGGCTGAGCTCGCGCACGGGAAGGCGCAAGGAGGCACCATGCCTAGACTCTGCCACGAAAACGCCTAGTCTCGCACACTTGATAAGGAATTATAGGGGAGCCAACCATGCAGATCGTTCGCACTGTCGTTTGGGTAGTGATTGTCGCGGCTATCATGCTTTTCTCAGCGTTCAATTGGGACCCGGTTGAAGTAACCTTATGGGAAAACCTCGTGCTTGAAACGAAGGTCCCGGTGCTTGTCATCGTTTCGTTTCTGCTTGGACTGATTCCGATGTGGCTGGTGCATCGCGGCGTGAAATGGCAGTTGAACAGGCGGATTGGTTCGCTTGAGAACGCTGCACGCAATGCAGCTCTGGCGCGTCATGAGCCAACGCCTGCACCCGCCCCATCTCCAGCCGCGCCACCTGCCGCGGCAGAGCCTGCCCCGGCAACGGATACTTTGAAACCTTCAACCGATTAGAAAAGCGCCCCTGTGTCGAACCCCATCTATCTCGCTCTTGATGTTCCTCAGATTGATCCGGCCAAAGCACTGGTCGAAAAGCTGAAAGGGCATGTTGGCGGGATCAAGCTGGGGCTGGAGTTCTTTTGCGCGCATGGCCATCACGGCGTGCATGAGATCGCCCATGCTTGCGGGCTGCCGATTTTCCTCGACTTGAAGCTGCACGATATTCCGAACACCGTGGCTGGCGCCATGCAGGCGATCCATGTTCTGGAGCCGGCCATCGTGACTATC
>WTKI01000033.1 GCA_011524425.1 Altererythrobacter sp.
CTGGCCGATGGCACGATTATCTCAACCGGATCAGAATTCTTCCGCCCGTTCGGGCCTGACTTAACCGGTCTCTTCGCCGCGGATTGCGGCGCCCTCGGAGTCAAGGCGCGCGTCACGTTAAAGCTGGTGCGCGAAGCGAGCGCGTTTGCCTATGGCTCGTTCAGTTTTGACGATTACAAAGGCCTCTACGCAAGCATGAGCGAGATCGCGCGGTCCGAACTGGCCGCAGAAAGCTTTGCCTTCGATCCGTTCTTGCAAGCGCAACGGATGAAGCGCGACACTTTGCTCAAAGATGCCAAGCAGCTTGGCAATATGATGAAAGAGCAAGCCAAAACCGGCGGCGTGCTGAAAGCGGTCAAGGAAAGCGCGAAGGTCGCTCTGGCAGGCCGCTCTTTCTTGGATGACGTTCCGTTTAGCTTGCACTGCGTCGCCGAAGGTCGCCATCAGATGGCCGTGGATGCGGATATGGCTGCGATCGAGGACATCGTGAAAGCCAATGGCGGCACAGTTATCGAGAACTCGATCCCCAAGATCCTTCGCGCCAATCCGTTTCCTCCGCCCAATTCCATGCTGGGGCCTGATGGAGAGCGGTGGGTGCCGGTGCATGGCTTCCTGCCGCATTCCAGACTGGCTGAGTGCTGGGAGCGGTTCGACGCGTTGTGGGAAGAACATTCTGCCGAAATGGCGCGATTGGAAGTGGAAACAGGTGCGCTGATCGCTGCGACTAGCCGCACAAGCTGCCTGATCGAACCGGTGTTTTTCTGGCCTGGCCAGCACAACCCGCTCCACAAGCAAGCGATTGAAGCGGATCATTATGCCAAATTGTCCGAGCAAGCGGACAATCCCGAAGCCAATGCTTTAGTCTTGGAGCTGCGCCGCAAAGTGATCGACATTTTCCACGAGCTGGGCGCGATCCATTTGCAGATTGCGCGCTCTTACCCGCTCAAAGCAAGCCATGATCCCGCAGCCTGGGACATTCTCAAAGCCCTCAAGCACAAGGTCGATCCAAAGGGTCTGATGAACCCCGGATCGCTCGAGCTTTGAGTGGCGTTTGAAACGGATCGCAGGCAAGCTTTGGCCGCGGGCATTTGCGCGGCTATTGCCGGTTCTGGCACAGCCGCATTCCCGCTTGCAGCACAACAGGAAAACACCGTGACAGATACCGCTTCCTATTCCGCAATCGCTATGCAGCTTACCGCACGATCTCTGGAGCGCTTGCCGGATGAAGCTGCTGCAAGGCAAGCCATTCAGGGCCATATAGCGGAGCTGGAAACACCCATCCGCACTAGTGCGATTTTCGTCAACCAATATGCGGGCAAGCCGGTTAAGCTGGCAGTGCTGCCGGAATATCTGTTCACCTCCTATCCGGGGCGCATTTCGATCCCAGATTTTGCCCGCAAGGTCGGCTTTGCACCGGGCGGCGCGGAATATGAAGCGCTCGGTTCGCTGGCTGAAAAGCTCGGCATGTTCCTTGCCGGCAATGCCTATGAGACGGACAAGGCTTTTCCTGATTTTTACTTCCAGACAAGCTTTGTTGTTGCGCCCAATGGCGACACAGTGCTGCGTTATCGCCGGTTGATCTCCATGTTTGCACCAAGTCCACATGATGTGTGGGAGAAATATCTCGACACATATGGTCTGGAGGCCGTGTTTCCGGTGGCCAAGACAGAGATCGGAAATCTGGCTGCGATTGCGTCCGAGGAAATTCTCTATCCGGAGATCGCTAGGGCACTTGCGCTGCGAGGGGCCGAGATATTCTGCCATTCCTCGTCGGAAGTGGGCAGCCCGCTTGCGACCAATAAAGACATCGCCAAACAAGCGCGCGCCTTTGAGAATCTGGCCTATGTCGTGTCCGCTAACACAGCTGGAATTTCCGGAACCGGATTGCCGCTTAGCAGTGCGGAAGGAAACAGCCAGATTGTAGATTACAAGGGCAAGGTCATTGCTCAGTCGGGCGATGGGGAGACCTTCACTTCCTTCGCCAATATTGACCTGCGGGGATTGCGCGATGCGCGACGCACACCTGCCATGACCAATTATCTCGCGCGGCAACGCCCAGCCCTGTGGGCCGAAGCCTATGCAGCTGCAGCAGAAAACTTTCATGGGCCAAACGGGATGATGGCCAATGGTAAGCCTGCGATCCCGGAGCGCGATTATTTCAAACGCGCGCAGGAACGCGTCATCGAACGCTTGGACAAAGCTGGTCTCATTTAAAGGACGCGAGCGATGCAGCACAGAAACGTGCGCGGGAAAATCCGCTACCTCTCATTGAAGCCGGGCATGGAAGGGCAAGAGCGCGGGCGCGAATGGTTCAACTTCTCGCATCATACGGACGGCTCTGTCATCATGAGCGCGCAATGCGAGATTGAAGAGCCTGACCCCAAAGTGTTGCGCAACATTGTCTACCATATTGGCGCGGACCGCAAACCGCAGAACCTCCTCGTTCATCTGACGCTGGGCGATGAATTTCTTGGCTCAGGATGGATGGCTTATGATCAGGCAGCAGGGCAGGTCACTTGCGAAAGCCAGGGCCCTTCCATCGGACGCAATTCCGAAGTCCGCGAAGCGGGCGAGTTCGATGCCTTCGGCACACACCCTGTTGCAGGTGATGGTTTCACTACTCGGCTTATGGACGTCTCTAAAGGGCCGCATCGCCAGCGCCTTCGCTTTTTCCTGCCTTCATCCGATCATCGCGGCGCCACGCCTCCCCAGATCGCAGAGGTTTTCATGACTATGGAATATGTCGGCGAAGAGGAGAAAACGGTCGCAGCCGGCACCTTTGCCTGCCGCCATTATCGCTATGTCGATGATAGCGATGAAGGTATGGGGGGAGAGCGTCATCCCGATTTTGATATGTGGGTTACAGCGGATGAGGATTCATTGCTCGTTTACGGTTCTATCGATGGTTACATGATGAACCGGTATGAGCTGGTTGAGCTGGAGCGAGACTAGTTCGCGAGCGACAATTAGCAGACTGGCTCCGACAGGTTAATTCCTGCCAGAGCCAACCTGCATTATTGGGTTTATCGAGCAGCAGTCCGGAACGGTTCCGCTGAACCTGTCTCAGCAAGCAACGTCAGCTGAGGATCATCGATCGCGCGGACAAATTGATCGCTCAAATCCGCAGCGCAGCGCTTGATAGCGGCTTTGGGGACAATTCTGGAAGAGCTCTTGCAGGATTGGCGAGACACTTTCTGGATCCTTGCCAGCAAGCTCTCGCGGCTTTCAGCGGTGTTGAGCTCACTTTTCTTGAAAGCAAAATCAACTGCCACTTCGGCACTTGCAACGCCAGGGACTGTAGCAGCGAGCAACGCTGCAGCGAAAAGGGGGATAGATTTCGTCATAGCAAACTCCTTTGATGCTGCATTGCAATATGCACAGCTCGGATTTTGTTGCCATCGCAAAGGCGGAAACTCCCGATTGCAATTTCGGAAACGGTTTTATCATTCTGTTTTTAAGCAATTTTATATGAGGCCTGCTCCATTTCACTGTTGATTATTTAATCATTGTGCGCCGCACCATAATGCCTCATACTGCAGGAGTTCTCTAGGAAGTTATCATGCGACGCCTACCCCCCACCGGTTCTCTGGAGGCTTTCGTAGCTGCTGCACGTTCAGGATCGCTACGGGGCGCTTCTGACGAGTTGAACTTGTCCGTTTCCGCTTTGAGCCGCCGGGTTCAAAAGCTTGAACAGCACACTGGCCGTGCCTTGTTCTTTCGCAGCGGCAATGAATACCGCCTCAATCGCGAGGGAGAGCGGCTGCTTTCCAAAATCGAAAGGCCGTTTGATGACATTATCGCTGCGTTCACGCCGCAGGGATCAACCCAAAAGTCAGAATTGACCATCGGGGTACCCACATCCTTTGCGACCGCATGGCTGATACCCCGGATGGAAAATTTCAGGCGCACCCACCCCAATATCGATCTCCGACTCGACACATCCGGTTCCCCGATCAAGAAACTCGGCGACACTTTGGACATGATCATTTTCTTCGCAGAAGAAGGCGCGGAACCAGTCGAAGTCGAAGTCTTGCGGCCTCAAGGTGCGTTTCTTGTGGCGCAGGAAGGACTGGTCGACAGCAGAGACGGTCTGAGGAAGACTTTGCGCAGCGTCCCGTTGCTCGTGCACCGCCATCTTCCCCACATTTTGGAAAACTGGCTAAGCGAACTCGATCTGGACGGCGATCTCAATCTAAGCATTGACGAGTTTGACGACGGGCCTCTGCTGATCGCAGCCGCCCGCAGCGGATTGGGCTTAGCGCTCGTCCTGGAAGACATGGTCACATTCTATGGCGATGCCGCGGGATTGGTGCGCCCCTTT
>WTKI01000088.1 GCA_011524425.1 Altererythrobacter sp.
CCGGATCTCGACATATTCCGAGATCACAGCATCATCTGCACACGCTGTTTCAGTAGTCTGCATGGTCGTATCCGTGTTGCAACGGAAGATCTGGCGTAGAGTGACCATGTCGTCACCGAGACCTGTCGAAGCCTCTATTACATCTTCCAGCGTTTCCCGCTCAGCCGCTTCGTCAGGCGCGCGGGCAAGCGTGATGGCCGCCGCTTCTGCAGCAGCAGACTGCAGCTCTGCATTGCGGGCGATAATCATGGAAGCTTCAAAGCCGCCAAGTGCCAATACCGCGAGGATCGGGACAACAAACGCTGTCTCGATCACAACTGTCCCGCGGTCGTCACTTTCAAAACGTTTGCGCGAATTAGCGCAGAAATTTGCCAATTTCTGGATCATGCTACGAGCCTTACACGTGTACCGCCATTGACGGAGTAAACAGGGTTGGGGTTGGCCGGATCGCAGAAGTTAGTCAGGTTGGCTGCGCCGCCAATCTGGATTTCGTTGGCTGCGATCATCAGGCAACGTCCTGTGCCGCTGGTGCCTGCCATAGTGCCCAGCAAATCAACCGGGCTGTTTGGAGTGTAAATCACACCATCCATCCTGGTTGAAGCATTACCGTTGATCAGGTGCCGATTGTTCGAAGTTGAATCTTCGTGCTCGAACACAAGCATGTTCTCGAGCGCATCAGCATCATCCGCATCGACACCAGCAGCAATCAATTCAAGCGCAGTCATTGCGGAAAGATCGATGTTTGCACCGCCATTAATTTGAATGTCTGCGCCATTTTTCAGCACAAACATGACGCCATTGCCGGTGAGGGAGTAGGAAGCGTTTACGATGAGGCGGCCGCCATCAATGACGTAGATACCGCCCGCCAAAACCGTATCGCAGCTCAATTGGAAGTCTGCATATGTACCAGGCAATTGCGTTCCGGTCGCAGCATTGAACACAATGTTTGAATAAGTGAACACGGTACGTGTCACAGGCTGTTCCCAAATAGTATCTGGGCCTGCGCCATCAATGGCGGTTAGACCGCCTGTGACTTCCTGTGTCGATGTTGTAGGTTCTGACGAATACGTTTGACCAGGAAACGTGGTCGAATTCGTACTGTTAGGCGAACCGGCACTACCTGTGTACGTAATAGTACCATTACGTTCAGCCTGATTGGCACGGCGACCTTGATAATAATTGTAGGTCACGATCTCTAGCTGTGTCTCGTCAGCTGTCCATGGATCAGACGCACCTGCACAACTTAGAGAGCGCGGTGTCGGATTGTCCGGCGGTGTCAAATCTTCAAATGGATCAAAAACACCTTCCGAATTTTCAACAACAGTTGCGCTAGCAAAGCCGTCATGGGTGTCACTGACGGTCCCGGCGGTGACAACAAAGCCTACATCATAAGTGCCAGAGTTACCGCTAATTTCGACCGAACGGCTAGAATCCGAAACAGCGCCGATGCCGCAAGGTGCATCGACGTTAGGACCACCATTAAACCAGACACCTCGGCTGCCGCTTGGCTTCACTGCGAGAATACAGGGGTTAAAGGCCGCTTCCGTTTCCCAGATCGCCTGAGAACGGACACTTATCGTTGCTGCGCGGCCCATTACGAAATTGCTGAAAGGCAGATTGCCTGTGACCTGAGCAGTTACAACAACGCTATTGTCCGTGCCACTGTTCCAGTCAGCCAACGTGGCTGTGTGGGTTGGAGTGTCGCCTTCCGTGACTTGTAGGTTCACCGAGAATTCTTGATCAGCGCGCGTAACATAGATGTTGTTTGTGTCACCGTTACCGCGAGCCCATGCACCTGCGAGAGCAGCCTGGTCTGCAGCGTATTGCAGTTCGCGCTTCCACAAATACCATTGTGCCGTATCGACCGCGAACCCTGCGCCGCCGATCAATGCCGGCATTCCAAGGCCAACCAGTATCGCTGTATTACCGCTTGTGCTGCGGCGCAGACGCTTTGCGAAGTTCTTGAGAGCGCTCATTGGTGTCGTTCCTGCAAAAATAAACAGTCCAGAATCAGTTCCATAGTCCAATCAAGGTATGCGAGCCGTTGATTGGGATGGTTAACAAAATAGAATCATCACACCGGGAAAAAGTTGACGGAGCTGATCGATCGCTTGACAGCACTACCAAGGCACGGGTTTACGCCTTGCTAATCATGCAAGTCTTTTCAGAGAATTTAGCTGATGAGCAGCACCTTGCGCTTGCATATACGGCCGCAGAATTGCGCGATCAGCTGGGGACCTATTTTGCTCTCGACCGCAGGCTAGGGCAGATCGTAGCCAAAACAACTGAGCCGATGCTAGGCCAGATGCGGCTTGCCTGGTGGCGAGACGTCTTGGCCAAGACTGTTGCGCAAAGGCCTTCAGGCGATGAAGTGCTCGATGCGGTATCATCATACTGGGTAGGGAACGAAACTGCTCTCATAGGCTTAGTCGATGGCTGGGAGATTATGTTAGCTGAACCGCCGCTTAGGCGTGGGCAGGCTAAAAGTTTCGCTCATGGCCGTGCTCAGCCTCTGGCCGCTATGGCCGGAGCGGATCATAGCGATGCATGGCAGCGCGCCCATGCAGCGGGCGTGCGCTGGGCCCTGGCGGACGCTGTTGTCCACTTACCTGAAGGTGAAGAGCGATCAGCGTTCATCAAGCTTGGTCTCGACAGGACATCCGATGTCGGCATCCTCGCTCGAAAGCTGCGAGGCCTAGCGGTGTTGGAAAGCCTCGCCTTGCGCTCTCTGAAAGCTGGGGGCCGTCCTCTTATGGAAGGGCGTGGAGCCTCCCTTGTCGCATTTCGGGTTGGCTTGCTTGGCAGGTAGATCGCGCTATCTTGGCCAAATCAGGAGGGTAATGCGATGGGTCGCGTGGTATTAGGGCTGTTCTTAGGTCTTTTGATGGCAGGAGTTGGCCTGTCTTGGTGGCAGACGCGGGCGCAAGTCGAAGAAAATGCCCCGCCGCCGCCAGAACCCATTGAAACTCCAAGCCCCGAAGATCTTCCAATCGTTGATCCTGCGGATATGACCGGGCCAACCCCGCCAGAAGCAAGCGAGCTAACCCGCGAGCAACGTCGCTTCTTTCGTTATGACCGCAACCGCGACTTGACCATCACACGAAACGAGATGCTTTCAACACGCTCCGATGCGTTCCGAAAGCTGGATGTGGATGGCAACAATTTGCTGACCTTCGAAGAATGGGCAGTGACAACTGTTGATCGGTTTGAGGGCGCAGATGCAGATGGCAATGGCGAACTTACTCAAAGCGAATTTGCGACCACAGCAAGGCCGCCTTCTCAACCAAGAAGGCCGCGCTGCGAATGCTGAACCGTTAAGCTGGTACTGTTTCCTGCGCAGCAATCCATTGCACCATGTCTGCTTTGGCTCGACTTGTGTAAGCCTCTTTGCGCTGCTTCTTGGGAACATCATGCAAGGGCGGAAACAAGCCGAAGTTCACATTCATGGGCTGGAAGCTGTCTGCCTCTGCATCGCCCGTAATATGTGAAAGGAGTGCGCCGATAGCGGTGGTGCGGGGGACGGCTTGCCAATCCCGGCCCGATAATTCGGCTGCGGCCATCATGCCTGCCATCAATCCAACGGCCGCACTTTCGACATAGCCTTCGCACCCGGTTACTTGCCCAGCAAAGCGAATATGTGGCGCATTGTTCAACCGCAGCTGGCGATCGAGTACCAGTGGCGAGTTGAGAAAAGTATTGCGGTGCAGCCCGCCAAGCCTTGCAAACTCGGCATTCTCAAGTCCTGGAATGGTTCTAAACAGCTCGATCTGAGCTCCGTATTTCAACTTAGTCTGAAACCCGACCATATTCCACAAGGTGCCAAGCTTGTTATCCTGCCTTAACTGCACCACTGCATAAGGCCATCGGCCTTGCGGGTGCTCTTCACTAGTGTCGTAAGGATTATCGAGCCCGACACCCTTCATCGGGCCATAGCGCAGCGTTTCCACCCCTCGGGCGGCCATCACTTCGATAGGCATGCAGCCATCGAAATAGGGCGTGTCCTTTTCCCATTCGTGAAATTCAGCTTTTTCGCCATCGATCAGACCTTGATGGAAAGCGAGATACTGCTCTTTAGTCATCGGGCAATTGATGTAGTCGCCGTCTGCATTCGAGGCTTCAGTACGTTTATTCCAACGGCTCTGGATCCAGCATTTCGACATATCGATGCTGTCCCGGTGGACAATAGGTGCAATGGCATCGAAAAAAGCGAGCCGCTCTTCGCCTGTGGCTTTTACAATGCTTTGCGCCAGAGCCTGCGCTGTGAGCGGACCTGTTGCCACAATGGTCAGTCCAGAAG
>WTKI01000427.1 GCA_011524425.1 Altererythrobacter sp.
GGCTCGGGTCAGCCTTCTGATGATCCTGAGCGGACAAAGTCGAAGTGCACAGCAACGCCGCAAGAACGACCAACGATCGCAGGATAGCTTGCCTCACCTCAAACATCGTCCGCGCTTATCATCTCAGCCCGGTCGATCTCGTTTGTCAGGCTGGCAACCGTGGTCGCGACTGCCGCATCGCCGGACACATTGGTCGTCGTGCGCATCATGTCCATGATCCGGTCGACACCAGCCACAAACGCGATGGTCTCCAGCGGCACGCCGACCGCGCCAAACACCAGCGCCATCATGATGAGACCCGCACCCGGAATGCCCGCTGCGCCGACTGCGCCCAAAGTGCCCAAGATCGAGATCAGGAAATAATCGCCCCAGCTCAGATCCACGCCGAAAATTTGCGCGCCGAACAAGGTCGCAAGGCCGAGATACATAGCCGTGCCGTTCATATTGATCGTCGCGCCAAGGCTGACCACAAAACTCGCCACCGAATTGGATACGCCCAAATTACGCCGCACACAGCGCAAGGTCACAGGCAGCGTCGCATTGGAACTCGCGGTGGAATAGCTGACCGCAATCGCGTCAATAATGCCGCGGAAGAAGTCGATCACTGGCAGCTTCGCGATGAACTTGATCATGCTCGCATAGATGATCCCGATGATCAGCAGGCAGCCGAGATAATTCAAGAACACCAGCTGGCCCAATGCCGCGAGCGCATCGAAACCCAGCGTGCCTGCGACCCATGCCATCAGCGCGAAGACGCCGAAGGGGGTTAGCTCCATCACCACCATAGTGACTCGCTGCATGACAACAGAGCCGCTTTCGAAGATTTTGAGGACCGGCTCGCCCTCTTCCTTCGCCATCAGAATTCCGATGCCAATAAGCAGTGAGAAGATGATCAGCGGCAGAACATTGACGTCCGCCATGACCTGAACCGGACTTTGCGGGACCATGCCCAAGAGCATGTCGCGCCAGGTTGTGGGGTTAGGGTCCGGCACTGGCCCCATGTCGATCGCGCTGGTGTCTACCCCTGCGCCGGGTGCCAGCACTGTCCCAAGGAAAAGCCCGAGCCACACGGCGATCTGGCCGGATACAACGAACAGCAAGAGCGCGCGCCAGCCGACGCTGCCCAGCTTGCGAATGTCTCCAATACTCGCAACGCCAGCGACAAGGCTGAAAAAGATAAGCGGGACGACCAGCATCTTTATGAAAGCGACAAAGATGTCGCCGATGATCTTGATGCTTTCCGCGTCCGGTCCCCACAACCGCCCGACTATGATGCCGAGAATCAGTGCGCCAATCACGCGCTGCCAGAGTGGAATTGCAAACCAGGCTTTCATCAGCGTCCCTCGTGTCCTTTATGCGAGCGCAGCTTTTGCGATGCTCGCATAGATACGGCTTAGCGTTGCGAGGTCTTCCACCGCAACCGCTTCATCGCGCTTGTGCATGGTCGCATTGCAAAGTCCAAATTCAATCACCGGGCACACAGCGCGCAGGAACCGCGCATCCGAAGTGCCGCCCGTTGTCGATGCCTCGGGCTTGGTCCCCGTCTCCGCCTCAACAGCGTCCGAGATGATCTGAGAGAATGCGCCCGGCTCTGTCAGAAAAGGCTCGCCAGATATGATCGCTCGCGCTTTCCCGCCGTGCCGCTCTGCAATGGCGCTTACCCGCTCAGACAAGGATGCACCCGAATGCAGGTCATTGAAGCGGATCGAAACGCGCGCCTCTGCCTTGGCCGGGATTACATTATGCGCCGGGTTGATCGCGGAGATATGTGTGATCTCAAGATTACTCGGCTGGAACCAATCCGTCCCTGCGTCCAGCGTCCATGCGTCGAGCTCCGCCAGAATAGCCGTCAGTTTCGGAAGAGGGTTATCCGCCAGATGCGGGTAAGCAACGTGGCCTTGTGTGCCGTCCACTTCCAGCCAAATATTGACAGAGCCGCGCCGGCCGATCTTCATCATATCGCCTAATGCGTTGACGGAAGTAGGCTCACCCACAAGGCACAGATCCGGTTTAATCTCTTCTGCATTCATATAGTCGATCAGAGCGCGTGTGCCATGCAAAGCAGGCCCTTCTTCATCGCCTGTGATGATAAAGCTGATCGTGCCCGCATCTTGCGGAATGTCTGCAAGGCTCGCCGCCATTGCAGCGATCGCCCCTTTCATATCGACCGCGCCGCGACCGTAAAGCAGATCGCCGCGCACTTCTGGTGCAAAGGGCGCGCTTGTCCAGCTATCGCCGGGCGGGACCACATCCAGATGCCCGGCAAAGGCAAAATGCTTGGAGCCTTCGGGGCCCTTGCGGATTGCAAACAGATTTTCGACCGGTGCTTCGTCGCTGCCTTCTTCGCCATCGCCTCTGGTGAAGCGATGCACAACAAAGCCGTGCGGGGTAAGCATAGCTTCCATCGCATCAAAAACAGCGCCGGTTGCAGGCGTCACACTTTCAGCAGAAATCAGCTTTTCAGCCAGTTCAAGTGCAGTGCTCATCAGCGACGATGCTCCTCTTCAACAGGTAGCGGACCTGGCGCAAACGCGCTCTCTAGCAGTTCGGCAATGCGTATGCCGGATTGCTGCACGCGTCGGCGCGCAATCGGGATTGCATCGATAATGTCTTGCTGGGTCAGTGCGGTGTCATCGGGCAAATCGCTTGCGCATGGGTCTGTATCAAAGGCATTTGGATAAACGAAATCGCGCGCAATTTGCCAGCTCTCCCGGCCCCAATCATCGATCTCGCCTCCACCCAGTTCTGCCCGCTCTGCAGCCGAAAAGCGGCGCACAATCGGTTCGCCGGTCGTAATCGCTCGCTCAGCCAAAGGCCCATCCCAAATCGAATGCAGATTGCGATCGGGCACAATACCATAGTCAGCCACCCGGTCATTGGCGCCGCGATCATCCTTGTCGCCTGAATGCAGCGGCGTGTGCAGATCGCCGACAAAATGGACCAGCCATGCGAGCGCTTCCAAGCGAATATGAACGGGCAGACTTTCATCGGCTAGCAAGCGGTGATTGCGTTTGACCTGCGCATTCACGCAATTGCCCCCGGAACAGTTCCTCCACGGCTCATAGGCTTTGCAAATCGGCGTCGTGCGATAATGCCATGCAGCGGTGTAGCCCCAGCGCCAGCGCGTGCGACGCACACAATCTGCCCACACGGACAGCTCGTGCAGGGTTGTGATCGGGCATTCCGGTGTGCCGAGAACTTCATGCTGGCGCATCAGCACGAAGACTTTGCTCCGGACATCTGACGATGAGTTCGCAAGCGCGATTTCCGCAGTTATGCCATGCGCATAGCCACCCCATGCATGCGCAGGTTGAGGTGCCAGCGCAAACAGCGCGCTAACCCCTAGAGCAAGAGCTGCCAGCAAGCGCATCGCTTAAGCGCCTTCCATCTCGAATTGTTCGATGACCCATTGTTCGTCCTGGGATGCACTGATCCAGTCCTGCATCCAGTCATGTTCCCAGATCGCTTCCATATAGGTCTGCGCAAAACCGGGCACGGCAATGCCATAGGTCACGAAGCGGCTGACGATTGGCGCGTAAAAGATATCGGCAGCACCAAATGTGCCGAACAGAAACGGCCCGCCTTGCCCGTGACGCGCACGCGCCTCCGCCCAAAGGCCAAGAATACGGACAATGTCGTGCTGGGCTTGTTCGCTCAGCCCGCTCAATTTGACACGGGCGCGCACATTCATCGGACATTCGCGGCGCAGCGCCATGTAGGAACTGTGCATTTCTGCGACCATAGCGCGGGCCATGCCGCGCGCATTGTCATCCTTGGGCCAGAACCGGTCCCGGCCCACTTTGTCGCCGAGATATTCAAGGATCGCCAAGCTATCCCAGACTACGGTTTCCTCGTCCCAAAGGATGGGCACCTTGCCGGAGGATGGCTGGAATTCATCTTGTGCGCGTTTCGTCGCTTCCCATTCCTCACCGCTGATATTGACGGTCAGCTCTTCGAAAGAAAGGCCCGATTGCTTGGCTGCAAGCCAGCCACGCAAAGACCAGCTAGAATAATTCTTGTTGCCGATGATGAGTTTCATGGAGGCCCTTCCACCATTGCCATTGGCTGTGCCCTAACCGTTCATCCACACCGTGTCGATGCTGAACAGGCTTTCTTGGCTGCATTCAAAGATGTAAAGTGCGCAAATGACTTTACGCCCCTTCCATCTCGCCTTTCCTGTCGATGACATCCCACAGGCGCGCCAATTCTATTGCGAAGTCATGGGCTGCAGCGAAGGCCGGTTTTGCGATGAGTGGATCGACTTCAATTTCTTCGGGCATCAGAT
>WTKI01000021.1 GCA_011524425.1 Altererythrobacter sp.
CTAGTGCTCTTGGGAAACCCTGAATTTTACAACCGCTTCGGCTTCCAGCACGATCCGGAGCTTGTGTATCCCGGCCCGCCGTCACACTATTTTCAACGCCTGACACTGAGCGGGGACGAACCAAGCGGGGCTGTCAGTTATGCGCCCGCCTTTGCGTAATCAGGCGGAATGCTTGCACGCTAGCACCGGTTGAGCGGTGCCTTGGATCAGCTTCGATGCGTTTTTTTGCGCAATTGACGGTTGGCTTTAACGCGCTCCAAGCGCTACACTCTGGCCGCCCGCTTGATTGCGGTTTAAGAGCTCTAGGGAGACACAAGACAATGAAAAAGCTCATTCAATTTACGCTGGCTTCAGGCGCCGCGCTAGCTCTTGCAGCGTGTGGCAGCTCGGACGATGCATCTGCGGAAGCCGAAGCTGAATCAGTCGAGATGCCTGCGAATGAAGCCATGGAAGACGTCACAGAAGAGCCTGTGATGGACGAATCCTTGGAAGATGCACCGGCACCTGCGCCAGTCACAGAGGAAGAAGCAACCAGTGCTGCGGATGACGCGGAAGATGTCATCGCCGCTGCTGAAGCAGCGAGCGCTGAACTCGACCAGGTGATGGAAGCTGCCGAAACGGTATCTGAGGTTGCTGAGTAAAAGCTTCTCAATCGAAAAGCACTTATGGGCGGGCCTTTGCGGGCTCGCCCTTTGCCTTGCGTCCTGCAGCGACAATGGCAACGCCCCTGCTCCCGAGACGCCGGATGAAGCTCAAGCCATTGCTGAAGCGGAAGCGATGATCGAAGCGGGTCGCCCTGGCTCTGCTTCCAATAATACAACACCCAACGAAACGTCCGAAGGTGCCCTGCCGAAACAATCAGGCGACACTGACGGCGTTCCCGCGCCATAGGCCTTGCAAGGTCGAAGTGCGCAAGGGCGCGTTTGTTAAGCGAGGGATCACTGATGGCTCAAAACGGGATGGATGCGGACACTTACGCTCAATTCCTCACTCAGCTTGACCGTTATGTGAAAGAACGGCTCGTACCTGCAGAGCCGCAGGTCCTTGAGGAAGGGCGCGTTCCGGAAGCGATCCTCAATGAAATGCGCGAGATGGGACTGTTCGGCTTAACCGCTGCGGAAGAATTCGGCGGTGCTGGCATGGACATTCCGCAATATGTGGAAGCGATCCGTACGATTGCCTATGCGCATCCTGCTTACCGCTCCATCATTTCCATCAATCTGGGTATGGTTTCGAGTGCACTCAAGAACAGCGGGACACAGGCTCAGCAAGAATATTGGCTGCCGCGCATCGCAGCTGGCGAGATTGCCTGTTTCGGACTAACCGAGCCGGGTTCAGGCAGTGACAGCGCGGCCATGGCGACAACTGCCAAACGTTCCGGCAACGGTTATGTGCTGAATGGCTCCAAGCGTTACATCACTAACGCGACGCAGGCTAAGATTGCGCTGATCATGGCGCGCACTAACGATGAAGCGCTCCCTAAAAACGCTCATGTAAGCGCATTTCTTGTGCCAATGGATGCTGCTGGTGTGACAGTAGGCAAGCCCGACAAAAAGATGGGCCAGGACGGCTCCAACATTGCGGACATCTATCTCGATGATGTGCATGTCGATGGCGACGCCTTGCTAGGCGGGGAAGAAGGCAAAGGCTTTGCGACAGCCATGCACAGCCTTGATAATGGGAGGCTTTCAGTAGCAGCGGCGAGTTGCGGCTATGCTAAGCGCATTCTCGATACAGCGACGCGCTATGCCACAGAGCGTAAAGCCTTTGGCGAACCTATTGCCAATTTTCAGCTGATCCAGGCCATGCTCGCGGACAGCCAGGCCGAACTCTACGCGGCAGAATGCATGCTGCGAGATGCAGCGGCGAAAGCCAATAAGGGCAAGGCGATAATTGAATGTGCCAGCACAAAAATGTTCGCGAGTGAAATGTGTGGCCGGGTGGCGGATCGCTGCGTCCAAATCCATGGCGGTGCAGGTTATCTGGCGGAGTATGAAGCTGAACGGTTCTATCGCGATGCGCGCATCTATCGTATTTACGAAGGCACCACTCAGATCATGCAACTGGTCATCGCAAAGCAGATGTTGCGAAATTTTGAGGTTTAGTTTTCTGCCTGCTTGAACGGCAAGGTCAGCACAAACCTGCTGACGGGATTCGATAAAGGAACACCATGTATCAATTGCTTTCAGGGCTTTCTGTTCTAGAGGTTTCCAGCTTCGTCGCCTCGCCTACAGCTGGCCTCTATTGCGCGCAGATGGGCGCTGATGTGATCCGCGTTGATCACAAGGCTGGCGGGCTCGACTATGATCGCTTTATGCTTACACAAGAGGGTCGCTCGCTCAGTTGGGAGAACCTCAATCGGGCAAAGAAGTCCGTGGCCTTGGATCTGCGCAGCGCGGAAGGCCGTGAGCTGTGTGTGGAACTCGCAGCGAAGACCGGCCAGCTAATTACAAACCTGCCAGAACGCAGTTTTCTGAGCCACGAAGCCATCGCCAAGCAACGCGAAGATTTGATCAGCGTTCGTATTCTCGGCTGGCATGATGGCCGTCAAGCCATGGACTTCACTGTCAACGCTGCCTCCGGCTATCCCTTGATGACAGGTCCGGAAGACTGGGATCAGGAAACCGCACAACCCGTCAATCAGATCATGCCTGCTTGGGATTTTATCACAGGCGCATACTGCTCTTTTGCCTTGCTCGCCGCATTGCGCCACCGCGATGAGACAGGCGAAGGAAGCGAGGTGAAAGTACCTCTCGGCAATGTAGCGATTGGCACTATGGCCAATGCGGGCGTCATGGCTGAAGTGCTTTATCGCGGCGGCGACAGAGAGCGCCTTGGCAACGCTATCTGGGGGGCATTCGGCCGCGACTTTGTGAGCCGCGATGGCACGCGCTTTATGGTCGCAGCGCTTACCGCCAAGCAATGGAACGGCCTGGTCGAAGCGTTTGGCCTTAGTAATGATATCGCAGCGTTGGAACGCGAAGTCGGAGCAGACTTCAGCAGCGGTGACGAGCCTCGTTTTACCCATCGCCATAGGCTGTTTGCTCTGTTCCAGAAGGTCGCAAGCACACATGACTATGCTGAACTGGAAAGCCGGATGCGCGAGGCGGGAACAACTTTCGAGCGTTACCGGACCGCGTTTGAAGCCGCCACTGATCCGCAATTGATCGAAGACAATCCGATGTTCGGACCGTCGCCTGACAACCCTTCGGGCTTTGAATATCCGGCGACGCGCAGTTTCCTCAACATCCCCGAACAGGATGCCGGCGATCCCGAACCTGCGCCCTATTTAGGGCAGCACAGCGAAGAAGTGCTGGCAGAGACCTTGGGGCTTTCTTCGGGGCAAATTGCGAAGCTCGTCGATGCGGGAACCGTTGCTCTTTCAGATAAGGACAAGACATGACCAGACGCGTCGCCATAGTTTCACCCTTGCGCACACCTGTAGGGCGCTTCCTCGGGTCGCTTGCGTCGATGTCCGCAGGAGACTTAGGAGCGGTCATACTCAAGGCGTTGATAGAGCGCAGCGGGATCGATCCGGAAAGGGTCGACGATGTGATATTCAGTCAAGGCTATGGCAATGGAGAAGCGCCATGTATCGGCCATTGGTCATGGCTTGCGGCGGGCCTGCCGATTGAAGTGCCCGGTTATCAGCTAGACAGGCGTTGCGGCTCAGGCGTTCAGGCTGTCGCCAACGCTGCCATGATGGTGCAATCTGGTGTGGCCGATGTTGTTGTCGCGGGCGGCTGTGAAAGCATGTCCAATGTCGAGCATTACACAACGCAGTTGCGCAAAGGCGTTAGAGCAGGCGATATGAAGTTGCATGACCGGCTGGCGCGGGGCCGTTTGATGAGCCAGCCGATCGAGCGCTTTGGCGTCATCACCGGTATGATTGAAACGGCAGAAAACCTCGCGCAGGATTACGATATCAGCCGCGAGGATTGTGACCGTTTCGCTTTGCGCAGCCACCAGAATGCTGCCCGCGCCTGGGATGAAGGCAAGTTCGACAATCACCTGGTAACAATCGATGTGCCGCAAAGGCGCGGAGATCCGGTTACTTTCGCGCAAGACGAAGGCTATCGTGCGGACGCTACGATGGAGACGCTCAGCGCGTTGAAAGCGATCGAAGGGCGCACCAACCCCAAAGCTGTTGTTACCGCCGGCAATGCGAGCCAGCAAAACGATGCTGCTGCCGCTTGCCTGGTGGTAGCAGAAGACAAGCTGGATGAACTCGGGCTGGAGCCGTCCTTGTGGTTCCATGGCTGGGCAGCGGC
>WTKI01000075.1 GCA_011524425.1 Altererythrobacter sp.
CAGGCGCATCTTCTTGCTTCATCCCGACCACATGATAGCCCGCATCAACGTGATGGGTTTCTCCAGTGACGCCTGAGGAAAGGTCTGAGAGGAAATACAGTCCAGAGCCGCCGACATCATCGATAGTGACATTGCGGCGCAGCGGGGCATTGAGTTCGTTCCATTTGAGAATGTAGCGGAAGTCGCCGATGCCGCTGGCGGCGAGCGTTTTGATGGGGCCAGCACTAATCGCGTTCACACGGATGCCTTGCGGCCCCAGATCATTCGCAAGATATTGCACGCTGGTCTCCAGCGCAGCCTTAGCCACTCCCATCACGTTGTAATGCGGCACGACTTTCTCTGCGCCATAGTAGGTGAGCGTCAGGATCGAGCCTCCGCCTGTCCCATCCTCTTGCAATGGCGGCATCATTTCCGCTGCTCGCTTTGTCACAGCGACGAGCGAATATGCGGAAATGTTCATAGTCATCAGAAAATTGTCGAGGCTGGTGTCGACATATTTCCCGCGCAGTTCGCTTTTGTCAGAAAAGCCGATCGCATGGACCACGAAGTCGAGCGAGTCCCAGCGGCTCTTCAAGGTGTCAAAGGCTGCGTCCAGCGCGTCCATGTTGGAGACATCGCATTCGACGAGGAAATCGCTGCCCAGCTGCTCTGCCAATGGTTTCACACGCTTAGCGAGCGCTTCTCCTTGATAAGAGAAAGCCAACTCGGCGCCTTGCTCCGCCAGCTTTTTGGCTATGCCCCACGCTAGCGATTTATCATTCGCCAGACCCATAATCAGCCCGCGCTTGCCTGCCATCAAACCGCTCATCGCTAATCCTTGCATTTTAGTGCCCGCTTGTGGGCTCATGTCTTACGCGCCCTTTCTAGTAAGCGCGAGCGCTGCGTTCAATTCTGCGCCAATAACCACTCCCAGCCCAACGAGCCAGAAAAACAATAAGGCAACCATAATACCGGCTAATGAGCCATAGGTCAGATCGTAAGTGAACACATTGCTAAGCACGATTGGCATCAGCGCCGCGACAACCAGCCACCAGGCGGCAGTGAACAAGGCGCCTGGCCATTTGTGATATTCTTTCGTGCGATAGGACGCCGGTGTCAGAGTTAGAAAAATAAGATAGATCGATGCATAGAGCGCCAGCGCCGGGACGATCCTGGTGGTTCGCAAAGTATCAATCTGGTCTACCAATTGCGGGGCAAAAGCGTCGATCAATTGCTGCGACGTGCCGATCGCCACCTGCGCAACCAGCGACACGATCAACATGACCACTGCCAGGAGAATGAAGGCAAAGCTGAACAATCGGTACTTCCAGAAGGCATGGGCCATCTTCGTCCCATAGGCACGATGAAGGATATCGCGGATTGTTTCAACGACGCTGGAAACAGTCCACAAGGCGATCGCTGCGCCAATCCAGAGGAGCCAGCCGGAACGCGCTTCGATTACATCTTGCGCAACAGGCTCAATCGTACGCTCAACGGTTGGCGGCATTGCCCCTAGCACCGCGGCGATCATTTGCGCGCGCTCAGCTTGCTCACCGATCAACGTGAACAATGCTGCGCCTAAAATGAAGAACGGGAAGATCGCTAGCATGGACAGATATGCGAGATTGCCTGCATGGATGAAACCATCCTTATAGGTACCTACGGTCGTCCGTTTTATCACTTCGAAGGCGCGCGAATGCGGTCCGATCAAGCGATCGATCGTAGCGACAAGTCTGACTAAGCGGTGTGAGGAATGTTCGCTCACAGCGGCCCTAAACCCCTAATTTGGCGCGCACATCCTGCGGGTCTTCCCAGCCTTCAAGCCGGGCATTTAGGCCTTCGAGATCTTCTGGCAACTGGATTTCCAAAGTCACCAATTGGTCTCCGCGCGCACCTGACTTTGTGCTCCAGCCCTTGCCTTTAAGCCGCATCACTGTGCCGCCGTTCGTGCCCGGCTTAATCGTCAGCATAACCGGACCATCGGCCGTGGGGCATTTCACTTTCGCACCGCGCAAGGCTTCTCCCAATGTGATGGGCAGATCCATCCGGATATGATCACCGTCGCGGCGGAAGAACGGATGTTTGTCGACTTCAACCAGAACCAAACCATCACCCGGCCCGCCCGCGCCTTGCTGGCCTTTGCCTTTCAAGCGCATTTGCGTGCCGTCTTCGACGCCGGCCGGCAGCTTCAAATTGATCGACTTGCCATCAGCGAGCGTAATGCGCTGATCCTTGCGTGTGGCCGCATCAGTGAATGTAACGCCAAGCCGGTAATTGATGTCAGCGCCCTTGCGTGGAGGGGGAGGGCGCCTCTGGCTGCCAAAGCCGCCTCCACCGAAATTGCCGGGCCCTGAACGCTTGCGCGCGCCGCCGCCAAACAGGCCTTCGAAAAGGTCTGACAAATCCATGTCGTCGCCGCCGCCAAAGCCCTGGAAATCTTCTGGTCGATAGCCCCGCTGGCCGCTGCCCCGCGCACCCCCACCAAAACCGCCGCCTCCAAATGGATTGGTGGGGTTGCCATCGCCGTCGATCTCTCCGCGGTCAAATTGGGCTCGCTTGTCCTTGTCAGACAGAAGATCATAGGCGTTGGTGACGTGAGAAAACTTCTCCGCCGCTTTAGGATTGTCCTTGTTGCGGTCAGGATGCAGCTCTTTCGCAAGTTTGCGATAGGCGCTCTTGATCTCCTTTTCAGAAGCGGTGCGCGCGACGCCAAGGGTTGAATACGGGTCAGCCATAGCGTGTTAGCTAGGTGCAACAGTGCTCGCGTGCAAGCGCGCTCTATTTCCTATGATTGATTTGGCTTGTACGATCCCTTTCGCACAGTGTGTTTGAATTGGCGCAAGCAGGCTTACAATCTTTGCGCTGCAAGCGCGGCTCAAACGTGTATGGAGGCGAGATATTTTGGCCCTTTGAACACTGTATCAGGTGTTCCCATCAAAGAAGGACTTCAGCCTGTGCCAGAACCCAGTGCAGAAGAGATAGCCCGGCTTGCTGCCAGTGAAATTCCGTCTGGTGCAGACCCTTTCACGCTGTTTGAAGCGTGGTTTGGCGAAGCGAAAGACGCAGAGCTGAATGATCCTAACGCGATGGCGTTGGCCACTGCGGCAACTGACGGCGCACCGTCCGTGCGTATGGTCTTGCTCAAGGGGCATGGGCCAGAAGGCTTTACGTTCTACACTAATGCACAAAGCCGCAAGGGAAAGGAAATCCGCGCCAATATGCAAGCCAGCCTGCTGTTCCATTGGAAAAGCTTGCGACGCCAGATCCGGATTGAAGGGGCGCTTAAAGAGGTGAGTGCTGAAATGGCGGACGCGTATTTCCACTCGCGCGCCTTTGTCAGCCAGGTTGGCTCCGCAGCGAGCGACCAATCGCGCCCGCTTGATGACCGTCAAACCTATCTCAACCGTATCGAGCAATTGGAGGAGGCCTGTAAAGAAGCGGGCGAAGTCCCGCGACCGCCGCATTGGACCGGCTTCACTTTGACTCCGGTTAGAATGGAATTCTGGCTTGATCGGGCCAATCGCTTGCACGACCGGCGCGAATTTACACGCGGTTTTGCCGGCGACGCTTGGCAAGACACCCTGCTCTATCCCTAATCAGCTTCCTCGCCTTTCTGCCATCACCTAAAGGAGTTACCATGATAACGCCGCCCAATGCTGTCCCCTATTGGCATGTGGATGCGTTCGCATCTGCCCCCTTTGGCGGAAATCAAGCTGCAGTTATGGTGCTTGAAAATTGGCCCAGTGATGAAACGTTGGTGAAAATTGGCGGCGAAAACATGTTCGCTGAGACGGCATTCGTTGTGCGCGATGAAACCGGCGCAGCTGACTGGGAGCTACGTTGGTGTACGCCCACCTATGAGATCGCGCTGTGCGGCCATGCGACCTTAGCGGCCGGACATATCTTGCTGACGCGCGATGGCGGGGATCATGTGCGGTTTCGCACGCGCCATTCAGGTATCCTCGAAGTTCAGCGCAAGGGTGAGGGCTATGAAGTGGCACTGCCGGCAATTGCGACCCAGCCTAGCGAACATCCAGGCGCTGCTGCATTGATCGGCGGCTCTCCGATCGCGACTTATCAATCGGGCGGGGAGCAGATTGGCTACACTATCTTCCTTTTCAAAACAGAAGAGGAAGTGCGTGCATTGCAGCCCCAGCTGCGGGCTTTGGCTGAGTTTGGTACCGATCAATTTGATTGCACCGCTCCGGGCAACAATTCCGACATTGTCAGCCGCGTTTTTGTGCCAGGCGCGGGGGTCGATGAAGACAGCGTAACAGGCTC
>WTKI01000252.1 GCA_011524425.1 Altererythrobacter sp.
CGGCATTGGAGCTTGAACGCACTAAGCCGAGCGGCATGGCCCGCGCAGCATTAGCTTCTTCATCGGAAATGTAATCGTTCTCGACCATCTGATTGAGAACGAAATTGCGTCGTTCGATTGCCAAATCGCGATATTGCGATCGGCCATAACGTTCTGGTGCCTTGGGAAGGATGGCGAGAAAGGCAGCTTCGTGCAGCTCCAACTCGCCGACATCTTTATCGAAATACGCCCGTGCGGCAGCCTGCACACCAAAGCTACGGCGCCCCAACGGGATTTCGTTCAGATAAAGCTCGAGGATTTCCTGCTTCGTAAGGACGCCTTCAATCCTGCTCGCAACGATCATTTCCTTCAGCTTGCGGGTTACGGAATACTCATCGCTGAGCAGAAGGTTTTTGGCGACTTGCTGCGTGATGGTGGAACCGCCAACCGCTCTCTCGCCCGAGCCATATTTCGTAACGTAGTCGATGACCGCATTCGCTGTACCGGTGAAATCCACACCGCCATGACTGAAAAAAGTCTTATCCTCAGCAGACAGATACGCTTCGATCAGCTGCTGCGGAAAATCGGCATATTGCAACTGCACCCGGCGCTCTCGCGCGTAGGAATGAACAATCTCTCCGTCGATCCCACGAACCATCGTGGGGAGAGGCGTTTCATATTCCAGCAGCGATTCCGCATCAGGCAAATCGCGTGCAAGAAATGCCCAGATCATAATCAGGACAGCAACGAACAAGGCAAACAGCAGAGCAGCGACGCGAAACAGTAGCCGTGCCCGCCAATTCTCCACGAACCAGGATGTGACTGCGCTTAAATCGCGAACGATCCTGTACCGCGCATATTCAAGGTGGGATTGCTGTTCCATTTCAGTGGATAGCCTTTAGCATTGGCGTTGCCCGCACCGCCAGAGTGTTTTGCAGTAATTCACCGCGCATTGCTGTGACCTTAGCGAGGATTACCGTGCGCCTTGCCGCACGAAATAGACCTGGATAGCCCGCGCCAGACTTTCAGCTGCAGCCTCCTGACCTTCTTCAGACGCCAGCTGATCGGCCTCGGACGGGTTAGTCAGAAAGCCCGCTTCGAACAAAACGGAAGGCATGTCGGGCGTTCTCAAGACAACCAGGTCAGCTCCGCGGATGGTCTGAGGATGAAAATTCAGAAGGGTTTGCCCTTCCCGCGCGATCAGTCCGGCCAACTCCAGCGCTTCTTCCTTTGCGCGCCTTTGAGACAGTTCCACCAGAATGGCATTCACTGCGTCGTCTTCGCCTTCAATTTCCAGCCCGTTTAACCGGTCGGCGTCATTCTCCCGCCTCGCATACCGCGCAGCAGCGGCTGACGTGGCGCGCTCGGACAAAGTGTAAATGCTCGCACCTGCTGCGGTATCTTCTTCACCAGCGCTGTCAGCATGGATTGAAACAAACAGATCCGCTTCCAGACGGCGGGCAATAGCCGGTCGCTCGGAAAGCGAAAGAAATGTATCGCCCTCACGCGTCAGAGCCACACGGATGCCACCTTGATCAAGCAGTTGTTCGCGCAATTTTAGAGCAATTCCGAGAACTACATCCTTTTCGCGTATAGGTTGTTCGCTATCCCCTCCAACCGCCCCTGGATCATGGCCGCCATGGCCTGCGTCAATGACCACAAGCGGGAGGTTGTCTTCCCTCGGCCCTGCAACATCCGGAAGCCCGATTTCAGCTATATCGCCGAGCGGGACACGAATGACATAATCGCGTCCAATTTCAGGGACCGCCAGCTTGATTCCCAACAGGATAAGTGCGCCTATCAAGGCCATTGGCATGAGAACTACCAAGAAAAAGAACCATCGCAGCGACATGATCGGGTTTTGTTAGAATGTTGCTTAGGACAAACGCAATATGGTTGCGGCATAATACCCACGGTGCTAGCAAGCTTTCACCGAAGATTCTTGCATGAGTTTGATTTTTCATTGCTCGCAAGGATCGGAAACCCACCCTAAACCTTCCGGGTGGGCCGTAAAACAGGTTGATGTAGTGACAAGAGTACTCTCCCCAGGTCTGCACAAGCCGCGCTTTTCGCGCGAAGGTGCAGCAACGGGCCGGGTAGCCATAGAAATTGGCACTCTTTCTCTGACAGACACAGACGAATTACCCGCTGGCGAAGGTCAGGCGGGCATTGCAACTCAAGCTGAGAACCCGATCGGGTCTTCAGCTTTTCCAACATTAGTGCGCTCGCGAGAGGCCGGTCCGCCGGGCTCGTCCAGCGCATGGAGAATTATCAATGGCAACGCGCATGTTAGTCGATGCGCGCCACTCGGAAGAGACCCGGGTGGCGGTGCTCAAAGGCAACCGGATCGAAGAATTTGATTTCGAATCGGCAGAACACAAACAGATAAAAGGCAATATCTACCTCGCTAAAGTCACGCGGGTAGAGCCATCACTTCAAGCAGCATTCGTCGATTTTGGCGGGAACCGACATGGCTTTCTCGCCTTTGGCGAAATCCACCCTGACTACTATCAGATCCCTAAAGAAGATCGCGAAGCGCTGCTTGCAGAGGAGGCAGAGGCCGCCGAAGAAGAAGCGCGACTTCGCGCCGAAGAAGAAGAACGCGGCGAGCTTCCCGGCGAGGAATATGACGCTGAAGAAGAAAGCTCGGAAGCTTTAGCGGAAGAAATCGCTGAGGACGGTCTGGAAGAGATCGACACGTCTGAAAAGGATAAGGTCGACACCATCGAAGATGGCCAAGTTGATGGCACTGATGATGACGATGACGACGACGAAGAAGACGACTCCTCTGAGGATGAAACTGACGATGAGGCGGAGGCCGAGGCATCTGATGAAGATGCCTCTGACGACGGCGATGAAAAGCCTAAGAAGAACGCACGTCGAGGCCGCGGACGCCGCGGTAGAGGCCGTCGCCAAGGCGGTGGCAAAAGCCGCGCCAAGGAAGTGGATGAAGTGCGTGCACGGCGGCAAGCCTTGCGCCGCCGCTACAAGATTCAGGACGTTATCCAGCGCCGACAGGTATTGCTCGTTCAAGTCGTAAAGGAAGAGCGCGGCAATAAAGGCGCTGCCCTGACAACCTATCTGAGCCTTGCTGGCCGCTACACCGTACTCATGCCTAACAGCAGCCACGGTGGCGGGATCAGCCGCAAGATCAACTCGGCCAGCGACCGCAAGCGGTTGAAGCAAGTCGTGTCTGACTTGAAGCTGCCTAAGACGATGGGCCTTATCGTGCGTACGGCCGGTCTGAGCCGCACCAAGACAGAGATCAAGCGCGACTTCGACTATCTTGCGCGGTTGTGGGATGACATTCGACAGACCACGCTCGGTTCCACAGCCCCCTCCTTGATCCATTCAGACAGCGATCTGATCAAGCGCGCGATCCGCGACATTTATAACCGCGACATTGAAGAAGTCGTGGTTGAAGGCGAGGAAGGCTACAAATCTGCCAAAGCCTTTATGAAGATGCTGATGCCCAGCCATGCGCGCCGGGTGAAGGCTTATTCTGATCCGGTTCCCTTGTTCCAGCGCTATGGAGCCGAAGACCAGCTCAGGGCCATGTACGACCCTATGGTGCAGCTAAAATCGGGCGGCTATCTGATTATCAACCCGACTGAGGCCTTGGTGTCGATTGATATCAACTCAGGGCGTTCGACTAAAGAACACGGGATTGAGCAAACCGCGCTCCACACCAACCTTGAAGCTGCGCGTGAAATTGCACGGCAATTGAGGCTACGCGATATGGCGGGCCTGGTTGTGATCGACTTCATCGACATGGAATACAACTCCAATGTCCGCAAAGTCGAAAAGGCGATGAAAGAAGCGCTGAAGAACGACCGCGCACGCATTCAGGTCGGCCGCATTTCCGGATTTGGCTTGATGGAAATGAGCCGTCAGCGTTTGCGCACCGGGGTATTGGAAGCAACCACTCGCGAATGCCCACATTGCGATGGCTCAGGCCTTGTTCGCACAGCATCATCCGCAGGCCTGTCAGCGCTTCGCTTGATCGAGGACGAAGCGGCCAAAGGCAAAGGGACCCTGATCAAGCTGTCAGCCAGCACTGAAGCCGCATTCTACCTTCTCAATGAAAAGCGCGATGACCTCGTAGAGATCGAGAAGCGCTACGGCGTTACAGTTCAAATTGTACCTGAAGGCGAAGATGAAGGCGCGAAGATGAGTGTCTCAAGCGCTGGTCCCAAGCCTTCCGAAGCGCCTAAATTTGAGCCGATCGTCGACGATGACGACGATGATGACACAGGTCCGGAAGAG
>WTKI01000233.1:0-19466 GCA_011524425.1 Altererythrobacter sp.
GGCACTATCCGCTTCACCGCCGCTGACGTGGTGCGGCACCCGATCGTGGGCCGCATAGTCGAGGCTTATGAGGGGCCCTCTGCTTAAGTGCAGCTCGACATCGACATTGACGGTTGGCCGGCTGGCGAGTGGGAAGCGCTCGCTGAACGCGCCTGCGCTGCTGCTGCTGAAGTGGAGCTATCGCTTGCCAATCCGCGTCTGACCGCCAGCGTGCTGTTTACGACGGACGATGAAGTGCATACGCTCAACCGCGAATGGCGCGAGCGCGACAAGCCGACCAACGTCCTCAGCTTTCCTATGCTGACCCGCGAAGAACTGGTTGAACTCGCAGGTGAGGGCCCTCCAGCTATGCTTGGCGATATCGCGCTCGCTCATGAAACTTGCGCGCGTGAGGCAGAGGAAAAGGGGATCGCGTTAGAGCACCACGCCGCGCATCTCGTCATCCATGGATTGCTTCATCTCGCTGGTCACGATCATGTCCAAACTGATAAGCAGGCCGAAGCGATGGAAGCTCTGGAAATCACCGCACTTGCCAAACTGGGTATACCGGACCCATATGGGGACCGCACATGACAGGAGCAATTTAGAGGGCCATGCCCGATTCCCAATCCGCCGCAGGAGATGCGGAGAGTAGACGCGGGCTTTTGCCCGCTATTCGAAAACTGTTGAGGCTTGATGCTGGCGACCGTTCTTTGCGCGCTCAGCTCGAAGATGCGATCGACGAGCATGAAGACGAGAACGGCGATGAAGAAGTCTCTTCCCCGGACAATGGCGACCTTTCGCCGGTCGAGCGGCAAATGCTGCGCAACTTGCTGCACTTCTCGGAACACGATGCTGACGATGTAGCGGTTCCGCGTGGAGAGATTGTGGCGGTCCCGACCTCTTCCAGCTGGGATGAGTTGATTGCAGCTTTTTCAGAGCATGGCCATTCGCGCATGCCGGTCTATCGCGAGACGCTGGATGAAGTGATTGGGATGATCCATATCAAGGACGTGTTTCCATTCCTGGCAGAGCGCAAAGAGCCTCCCCGCGATTGGACCACATTGATGCGCCAGCCGCTCTATGTGCCGCAAGCGCGCGGCGCGCTGGATGTGCTTGCGGATATGCGGGCTCGCCGGGTGCATCTGGCGATCGTGCTGGATGAATTTTCCGGTACTGACGGCATCATCACCATCGAAGATCTGGTCGAGGAAATTGTCGGCGAGATTGAAGACGAGCATGATGATGCTCCTGAAGAGCTGATCGTGCCGATCGGGGAAGGGCAGTGGGATATTGATGCCCGAGCCGAGCTTGAAGACATTGCCGAACAGGTCGACCCGCGCTTGGCAGAGGTCGAGGAATCCGTCGATACTCTAGGCGGCCTGACCTTTGTTCTGGCCGAGCAGGTCCCCCCTGTGGGCACGATTGTCGAACACAGCAGTGGTTGGCAGATTGAAGTGACCGCAGGCGATGAAACACATGTGAAAAGGTTGAGGTTGCACGCCCCAGTCAATGCGGGCGACACAAGTAACACCTAGTTTTTTTCTCGTTTGTGCATTTTTTTGCACCTTTTCTGGCGTTTCAAGCGTAGATGGGGCGAGAGGATAGAAAATATGCCGTCACGTCGCCTTCCCCCATTGCGCGCTTTAGAAGCATTCATGCGTACAGTGCGTCTTGGATCTGCCAGAGCCGCTGCCGAGGAAATTGGCCTGAGCCCATCTGCTTTGTCGCGGCGCATTGCAAATCTGGAAGAATTTGTCGGTAAGAAGCTGTTCACACGTGCGCGGCAATCCATGCAGCTGACCGATGAAGGGCAGGCCTTCTACGAAGCGGTGAACCCGCATCTGGAATCGCTTGCCCGGGCGGTTGAGAACCAGTCTGACAACATTTCACTTTTGCGCTTACGCTTGGGTGTCTTGCCTCTGTTTGGCAGCCAAAGGCTGTTTCCAAGGCTCGGCGAATTGCGCAAACGCCACCCCTTGCTGCACATCGATATCGATACCGGTCCCCATCTGGAGGACCGGGTTGGCGATACTCTGGATGCAGCGATTATCCTGTCGCAAGGGCCGAACACAAATCTGCATGCTGTTCGGCTGGATCACAACATGGTGCATGCTATTTCCAGCCAGGATGTCGCTCAAAAGTTAGGGGAGGAGCTGGATAGGGAGATCCTCGCTAAGCAGACCTTTCTTATCCATAATGAACTGCCTGCCAGCTTCGAGGCTTGGAAGCGCGCGCTTGGTTGCGAGGACTTGGATCCGGCGGCGATCGATCACTATGATTCCGGGCAATTGATGCTGGAAGCGGCAGCGCAAGGGCTGGGTATTGCCATTATGCATGACGATCACTTGCGCCGCTCGGAAGACAATCGTTTGACCAATCTTTACGGGCTCGAAGTGGAAAGCCCATACAGCTACTGGTTTGTATGCAAGCCGACCGCACTGGAATTGCGGCCTGTCCGGTTGTTCCACGACTGGCTGGTTCGCGCGGGTCTCTGACGCCGCATCGACTGCTTACTCAAGCGGGAACGCATCTTCTGGCGCGATATAACGGATCGCTTCGACAGTGTGCGCAAAGTCGCGCAAGGGCTTGCCCAGAGCGGTTTCCAGTGCAGCTTCTATTTCCTCGCGTGCTTTGGCCGCAATGGCTTTGCGTCCGCGATAATCGGCAGGGCTGAACGGTTCGAGATAGTTGATGCGAAGCTGAAAGGTGCCTTTGCGAGCCAACACCCGCATCGCGTTATGCAAGCCGGTTTCATCGCCGACCCAGCCGATTTCTTCGGCTACACTGCCGTAATCGAGCATGACCGGCTGAACGAGAACGCCAGCAGGAGGCGGCTCTAGCACAGAAAGCATAGAGCTTTTGAAAGGGAGCAGAGAATGCCCGTCTGTCACCGTCCCTTCAGGAAACACAGTGACAGACCAATTGTCTTGCAGAGCCTCTTTCAAGGCATTGATCTGCTCTGCCACTCCCATCCGGTTTTCGCGTTTCACAAACACTGTGCGGTTGAGGCTGCAAAGCCAGCCGATGACAGGAACCTCTGACAATTCCTGCTTGGCAACAAAAGCGGTCCCGCTTGCGCCGGCAGATGCCAGAATATCTATCCATGACAGGTGATTGGAGATGAAGAATACATCGCGCTTTAGCGGAGTGCCAATGATCTTTACCCGCGCGCCAGCCACTCTTGCGGTGTAGCGCAGAAACAGCATGGGGAAGGGCGAGCCATAGGCAAAAATGCGGTAAGCGTAGTGCAAAGGCACGAACACCAAGAGCAAAACAAGGATTGCTAGCGTTCGCAGGATAAACCGAAACCAGCCCGGTACGGTTAGCGGGACTGTCTCGCCTCGCATTGCGGCCATCCGCTTGCGACCATATTTTTCCGCGCGGCGACGAGCTTTATCGCTAATCTTTTCGGTCGAGGCGGACGCCATATAGCTCCATCCGGTGGTCGACCAGGCGATAGCCCAGCTTCTCAGCAATCACGCGCTGCAATGCTTCCAGCTCCGGATCAACAAACTCCACCACTCTGCCGGTCTCAACGTCAATCAGGTGATCATGATGCGCTTCTGGCGCCGCTTCATAGCGCGCTCTGCCATCGCCGAAATCATGGCGGTCAAGAATGCCGGCCTCTTCGAACAGGCGAACCGTGCGATAGACTGTAGCGATAGAGATCTTCGGATCGACTGCTGATGCGCGCTGATGCAACAGCTCCACATCCGGGTGATCGTCGCTATCTGACAGGACCTTGGCAATGACCCGGCGCTGCTCAGTAATGCGCAGGCCTTTGTCAGCACACAACTGCTCAAGGTCAATTCTCTGAGTCAATCAAACCTCCAACGCACGCTTAATTCTCCTCCCTGCAAAACCCTTAGAGCGCCTAAAGGCTCTGCTCAAGTGCAGGGAGCGCTGCTGCATGCAGTGAGTTGGGGATCGCTTTGCGATTAAGCGGCCTTTTTGCGACGACCGCGCTTCTGACCGGGTTTGCGGCCGAGGCCAATCTTCTTCGCAAGATCTCGTCTCGTGTCTGCATAGTTGGGCGCGACGATCGGATAATCGGCACTCAGTCCCCAACGTGCGCGATATTCCTCCGGAGACAGACCGTGTTCAGTCGACAAATGCCGCTTGAGCATTTTCATCTTCTTGCCGCAATCTAGGCACACGATGTGATCTTTCTTGACCGATGCGCGGATGGACACAGCGGGATCGGGACGTGCCTGGGCTTGATTTGTGTCGTCGCCTAAAACAGACAGCGCGCTAAACACATTAGTGATCAGGTTGGGTACTTCATCGACATTGACGTCGTTATTACTGACATGTGCCGCGACGATGTCCGAAGTAAGCGTAATAAGGGTCTCTTTCATATCGACTTCTAGTGCGCTCATGAGTTCCTCGTTCTGGTTATTTTTTATTTGGCCTGTTTGGCTCTAATGTTCACTCCATGAACCTTTGCACCTGCGAATGCAAGTCAGGCAAAGCCCTGTAAGCGGTTTAGTTGCAGACGCCCTTTAAGTAACCAGGCGGACAGCAAATGTAATGGCATCCATGCGTGCGCCAGTGGCAAGCCGGTAATAGTCTTTGCGCTGCCCAATCGGATCAAACCCGGCCCGTCGATACAGCGCTTCAGCCGGGTTATTAGAGCGCATCTCAAGAAATATACGGGAAACTTCGCGTTCCCTTGCCCGCGCAAACAAAGCCTTGATCAGCGCTAGGCCGATACCGCGGCCGCGGGCCTCTGGACGCACTCCGATCAGCAGCAGCTCTTCTTCGTCAGCGGCATGGCGGCTCATGACAAAGCCTGCAGGTCGGTTTTCCGTCTCCGGTGTCCAAACCGTTCCTGAAGTGGAGGCAAGAATGGCGTGAGTATGAGGCAGAACGAGCGCGTCGCTTACTTGCCTGCGGTTCCATGCTTCGCCCCAATGCGGATCGAAAGCAGCATCCATGATGTCCATAATGTGATCGACTTGATCCATCATGACGCCCCGCTTTGTGGCAGTTTTGCATCCGGTGCGCGGCCATAGACCGGTGAAAGCTCGGATGAAATGAGTTCAGGCCGTATAGTCAACGCCAGCCGCGCATCAGGATAGATTGGCGCTGCAATTCCGTGACCACGGGTAAATTGAACTTCCTCTGCGGCCGTTCCGGCAATTATCGCCACTTCGGCCTGTTCGGCAGCCAATGCAGGAGCAAGCGACTGGACCTCCTCTTTTGGAAGCCCGGCGCTGTCGAAGGTTTGAAAGAAGACTTCGCCATGACCGCCATGCATCGCAACACAGCACGGCTTTTCCGGATAGCGGTGGCGGGCGACTGCGTTGACCAGCGCTAAAGTCGGGTACCCTTGCACTTGGGCGCGCCACGCAAACCCAAGTGCGCGCGCGGCAGCGAGGCCAATGCGAACACCCGTGAAGCTGCCGGGGCCCAGTGATACAAGGATCCGGTCTGCATAGCCTTTGTCAGGAAGCTCCGCGATAAGAGGGATAAGCCGCTCAGCATGGCCTCGGCCGAGCACTTCGTGATGCCCGGTCACGAGCTCTGTCTCATCGAACAAAGCGATGGAGCACGCCTGTGTGGCTGTTTCAATGACGAGCGTACGCATGATCGCGCAGTGCCTCAGCCAGCCAGCGCTCGCAAGTCAGATAATTGTATTGAACTTTGCAAAATCAGGGCGCGGTGAACGATCGAAGATACTTGCCGGATCACCATAACCGATGGAGCAGATGAAATTCACCCGGTGACGCGGCTCATCTGCAAAGAATGCCTCGTTGACCATCTTCTCGTCAAAGCCGGACATTGGTCCGCAATCGAGCCCCAAAGAACGCGCTGCGAGCATCAGATAAGCGCCTTGCAGTGAAGAGTTACGAAAAGCGGCATCTACGCGTCCGTCCTCGTCTCCTTCAAACCAGCTTTTGGCATCGGTATGAGGGAACAGCCATGGCAATTCCTCATGAAAGTCGATGTCATAGCCGATAATCGCAGTTACAGGCGCGGCTTCGACCTTCGCCTTGTTGCCTTCCATCACGCAGCCAGCAAGCTTGGCTTTTGCTTGCGGCGATTTGACCCAGACAATACGGGCCGGAAGCATATTCGCTGATGTCGGAGCCATCTTGGTAAGGTCCCAGATCGCTTCAAGCTGTGCGTCCGATACAGGCTTGTCGAGCCAGTCATTATACGTGCGTGCTTCGTTAAAAACCTGATCCAGCGCGTCCGCACTCAGAGTTATGTCGTGAAATTGCTTGGTCATAGCCGGCCCCTCAAGCAGCGCGCACTTCCACAACCTCAGGGACGTAATGCTTCAACAGCCCTTCTATGCCGTGCTTGAGGGTAGCTGTGGAAGAGGGGCAGCCGGAACATGCACCTTGCAGAGTGAGATAAACGATACCGTCCTTGAAACCGCGATAGGCGATATCGCCGCCATCGCCTGCAACAGCCGGGCGCACACGGGTTTCCAGCAGCTCGTTGATTTGCGTGACGATATCAGCATCGGCCGGATCTTCTTCGACCATCAGGCCCGCGTCATCATCCGGCACAGAAATTCCCGACGCATCGCCGCCTGCGAAAAGCGGAGCTTCTGAAACGAAGTGATCCAGCAAAATAGCGACTACTTGGGGCTTCAGGTCTGACCAATTTACGCCGGGCGCCGCGGTGACAGACACAAAGTCGCCTCCAAAGAACACATTCACCACTTCTCCTGTGTCGAAGATGGCTTGCGCAAGCGGGCTCGCTTCTGCTGCCTCAGGGGTGGCAAACTCGCGGGTTCCGCCGGACATGACTTCACGGCCAGGCAGGAATTTAAGGCTGGCGGGGTTGGGAGTGGTTTCTGTCTCGATAAACATGGTGGTGATGTAGGGAGCACAGGCTGTGGCGGCAAGATGCAAGGTGAACCAATCGTGCGGTGATAATCCACTCATTCACTATCCCTTCACACCTTCGCCCTCTATAAAGGTGGGTATGAACGTCTTTTCTCGCGCGGTTTGTGCGCTTTCCATCCTTGCGGCTCCATTTGCAGTTCCGGCCTTTGCTCAGGACGCAGGCTCGCAAGCCATGCCCGCCGCCCTTCAGACCGGCGATGAAACGCCATGGATTTATCGCGATAGCGATGTCCCGCGCGATAAAGAATGGCTGTTCGGAGAAATGGACAATGGTCTGCGCTATGCGGTGCGTCGCAACGGCGTACCTCCCGGCCAGGTTTCAATCCGCGTGCGCGTTGATGCTGGCTCTCTGCACGAGCGTGACAGCGAACAGGGTTACGCGCACTTGCTGGAGCATTTGCTGTTTCGGGAAAGCAAATACCTCGGACCGGCTCAAGCGATCCCGAAATGGCAGCGGCTGGGGGCGACTTTCGGCAGCGATACAAATGCGGAGACCAGCCCAACGCATACAGTTTACAAGCTTGATTTGCCGGGCGTCACGAAAGCCAAGCTGGATGAAGGCTTCAAACTGCTTTCAGGTATGATCCGCGAACCGGTCTTAAGCCAGTCTAATGTTGATGCAGAAGTGCCCATCGTTATGGCGGAGAAGCGTGAACGCGGCGGTGCTGGCAAACGCGTGAGCGATGCAACACGCCGGATTTTGTTTGCCGGGCAAAGGCTGGCGGTGCGCAACCCGATCGGGATCGATGAAACTTTGCGCGCTGCGACAGGCGAAGCTGTGCAGGCGTTCTACGATCGCTGGTACCGGCCTGAAAATACAGTGATAGTCATTGCAGGCGATGCTGATCCCATGGATTTGGCTAGGCGGATCGAGCAATGGTTTGGTGACTGGGAAGGCAAGGGCCCGCTTGAAGCGGCACCTGACTTTGGCGACCCTGTTGCACCACAGGGCTCTGACCCTGCCAATCCCGTTGGCGAAGTGGGTGTGGTTGTCGAACCCGATATGCCGCGCTCTTTAACCTATGCAGTCATGCGTCCGTGGAGGCCGGTCAAGGATACAGTGGTCTACAATGAAGGCTTGCTGCTCGACGCGATTGCACAAGCGATCATTAACAGGCGGCTGGAAGCCCGTGCGCGCGGCGGCGGAAGCTATCTTTATGCGCAGGTCCAGCAAGACGATGTCTCTCGCTCGACCGATGCGACATTTGTCAGCTTTGCCCCGCTCACAGATGACTGGGAAACCGCGCTGGGCGACGTACGCGCCGTTATTGCCGATGCTCTTGCAGCAGCTCCTACTCAGGAAGAGATCAACCGTGAAGTCGCAGAATTCGACATCGCTTTCGCAAGCGAAGTTGAACAAGCCTCGGTTCAGGCCGGCTCTGAGCTGGCGGACCAGATCGTGCAAGCGGTCGATATTCGCGAAACCGTCGCGTCGCCTCAGACAGTGCTTGATGTGTTTCGCGGCATGTATGCGCGCTTCACGCCGGATGAAGTGCTGACCCATACGAGGAAGTTGTTTGAAGGCGATGTGATCCGCAGTGTGCTGGTCACGCAAAATGCAGATGATGCCGATAATGCGGCGCTGCGCCTTGCGATGGTGCGCGATGTCGCGCCTGATTCAAGCTCGCGGCTCGCTGCGAAAACCGTTTCATTCGACGAGCTTCCACCTGTGGGAGAGCCGGGCGAAGTTGTCCTCGACCAGCCGCTTGGCTTGCTTGATATCGAGCGGGTCCATTTTGCGAACGGTGCGCGTGCAATTCTATGGGCGAATGATGCTGAGCCTGGCCGGGTCACTGTAAAAGTACGCTTCGGGGCCGGTTATCGCGCGTTTGATCCTGAGGACGCAGCCTATGTCGCGCTTGGCGAAGTCGCGCTGGTAAGCTCGGGCCTTGGTGAATTGGGTCAAGAAGAACTCGACCGTCTGGCAACAGGGCGCAAAATGGGCTTCGACTTTGCGATTGAAGACGCAGTCTTCAGCTTCACAGCGCAAACGCGGTCAGAGGACGTCGCGGATCAATTGTATCTGTTTGCGGCCAAGCTTGGCATGCCGCGTTGGGACGCAAACCCGTTGATACGGGCCAAGGCCGCCGCGCTGCTGGCTTATGACACCTTTGCCACAAGCCCGGGCGGAGTGCTTAGCCGCGATCTGGAATATTTGATCTCCGCCAACGATCCGCGGTTTGTGACACCTGATCAAAAGATGCTGGAGCAAGTCACACCGCAAGGTTTCCGCGAGGTGTGGGAACCGCTTTTGTCTCAAGGACAGCTGGAAATTCTGGTCTTTGGTGACTTTGAACGTGCTGGCACAGTCGAAGCTCTGCGCCGCACCTTCGGGGCGCTGCCGCCGCGGGAGAATTTTGAGCCAGGAGTCTCCATCCGGGTGCCAGCTTTCCCGAGGCCTGATGCTGAGACAGCTGTCATCAAACACCGCGGGGACGCAAATCAGGCGGCGGTTGTGATCGCATGGCCAACAGGCGGCGGGGTCGAGCGCGTGCGCGAATCTCGCCAGCTCGAAATTCTGGTGCAGCTGTTTAACAACCGGTTGCTTGACGCGATGCGCGAGCGGGCAGGGGCGAGCTATGCACCGCAAGTTGTCTCTGACTGGCCCGTCGATATGAGCAGTGGAGGAAAGATCATGGCGCTCGCGCAGCTTCAGCCGAAGGACGTCCCGGTGTTCTTTGCTGAAGCAACACGCATTGCAAATGATCTTGCCGCCAATCCGGCAGGTGCTGACGAGCTTTCGCGTGTGACAGAGCCTCTGCGCCAATTGATCAGCCGCGCTTCGACCGGCAACGGCTTTTGGCTGTATAATCTCCAAGGTGCCAGCTTCGATCCGCGCCGCGTGGCCGCAATACCCACGCTGCTGGGCGATTATTCGAACACAACGCCAGAAATCATGCAGATCCTTGCCAAGCGCTATTTAGCTGCGCGGCCCGGTTTCCAGATTGCTATCATACCTGAGGGGCAAACTCTGGCTGAAGCGATCCCTGCCGGTACTGCGCCGGTGCGATCAGCGCCTGTGATCATGGGACGCTGAGCGGATTTGCCGATCACAGCGTCTTGAAATATTATTTGCGCGCTGAGCGCTTGCGCTTTGCAATTCGAACGCAAGCCGTGTAGGCGCGCGCACCGACTATAGTGCATCAAAAAGACTGAACGAGAATAGCAGTGGCTCAGAACTGGACCCCGGATGGCTGGAAAGCCCATGAAGCGCGGCATTTGCCGGCTTATGAAGACGCAAGCGAACTTGCCGCTGCTGAGGCCACTCTGGCTGCATATCCGCCGCTGGTCTTTGCAGGTGAAGCTCGCGCGTTGAAAGCCGATTTGGCTGAGGTTGCTGAAGGGAAGGCCTTCCTTCTGCAAGGCGGTGACTGCGCAGAAAGCTTTGCCGAATTCCACCCGAACAATATTCGCGACACATTTCGCGTGCTGCTGCAAATGGCGGTTGTGATGACCTTTGCCAGCAAGCATCCGGTCGTCAAAGTCGGGCGCATGGCTGGGCAATTCGCCAAACCAAGAAGCGCGCCCACTGAAACGCAAGGCGATCTGACTTTGCCGAGCTATTTCGGTGACAACATTAACGGCATCGAATTTGCGCCGGAAAGCCGTCGCAACGATCCGGGACGGATGGTCAAAGCTTATTCGCAAGCTGCAGCCACGTTGAACCTTTTGCGCGCATTTGCCGGAGGTGGCTACGCAAACCTGCGCCAGGTCCACCAATGGACGCTTGATTTCATGGGGCGTACGCCGTGGGCTGAAAAGTTTGCCGAGACAGCGGACAAGATCGGCGATGCACTGGATTTCATGGAAGCTTGCGGCGTTGACCCTGCAACGGTTCCGCAATTGCAAGGCACCAGCTTTTTCACCAGCCACGAGGCTTTGTTGCTCCCTTACGAGCAAGCGCTAACGCGGCAGGATTCCCTCACAGGGGATTGGTATGCGACCAGCGCGCATATGGTCTGGATTGGCGACCGCACCCGTTTTCCGGGCAGCGCACATATCGAATTTGCGCGCGGTATCGGCAACCCGCTAGGCATGAAATGCGGGCCGAGCCTGGAAACCGATGATTTGCTCAACCTGTTGGATACGCTGAACCCTGCGCGCGAAGCGGGGCGGATCACGCTGATCAGCCGCTTTGGGCACGACAAGGTGGAAGAGGGGCTGCCGCGCTTGGTGCGTGCTGTTGAGCGCGAAGGCCATCCGGTGGTGTGGAGCTGCGATCCAATGCATGGCAATGTGATCAAGTCAGACAGCGGCTACAAGACGCGACCCTTCGACCGGATCCTGAAGGAAGTGAAAGGCTTCTTCGCTGTCCATAGGGCGGAAGGAACGCATCCGGGCGGTATTCATATAGAAATGACCGGTCAGGATGTGACGGAATGCGTCGGCGGCGCAGTAGCAATTACCGATGAAGCCTTAGGCGATCGGTATCACACGCATTGCGATCCAAGGCTGAATGCAGCTCAGTCGCTTGAACTGGCATTCCTGATTGCAGAAATGCTCAATGACGAGGCTGTCGAAAGGCGCGCTGCAGACGCGGCTTAGCCGGCGTTTCCGTAAGTTTGCTTAATTTCGCTTAGGTATTTGCCTAGGTGGCCATCCCTGCTGCCTCAGGTCATTTTTGTGACCGATCCTGCACTAAACCCATCTCAGTTAGTTTTACTGAGAGCGAGCAGGCGCGACTTCCACCATGTGGTTCATTGGGTTCGATCTTCAAGCAACGGTGCTTGCGCTCGCCATTCTGGCGATAGCAATGGCGATGTTGCAAGCGGCTCGCGGGATGCATGTCAGCAGGCGCTTGCAGCAAACCGCGCATTTGCTCAGACGCCGGCGGGAACAGTTCAGCAATATGAGCCGAATTCTGCGCATGACGGAGCAATTAGGAGACTTTGGCGTCTGGCAATATTGTTTAACAGACCAGCGTCAGGACTGGACCCGTGGATTGCAGGAACTGTTCGGTATCGATGCAAGTGAAGAATTCAAGGAAGGCGATGCGGAAACACTGCTTCAGGCAAACGGCATTGACCTAGTGGTGTTAGCTCAAGATGCGAGTACTAAAGGAGGTGTCATTTCGTCTGAATTCAAAGTGCAAGGGCTAGACGGAAAGACACGCATTCTTGAAATGCGCATGTGTGCGATAGGGGCGGGCAAGGCCCCGGCAAACCGGATCTTTGCAGTATTTCTGGACGTGACCCGGCAATCGCAGCGCGAAGAGCGTCTGCAGCACTTTCAACGTCTCGCTCTTGCAGAAGCCATAAAGGCCAGGAACGAGGCAAACCTCGACCCGCTGACTGAATTGGCAAACCGACGATTTGTCATGCGTGATCTGGATCGCAGATTGTCGGTACTGAATGCAGATCGCGGTGCGATGTCGCTCATTTTCTTTGATGTGGATCACTTTAAATCCGTCAATGACGAGCATGGTCACCTTGTTGGAGATAAAGTGCTTAAACGGATCGCTAGGATCGCTAAGGAACAAGCGCGCGATGGCGATTTGGTCGGGCGTATCGGCGGCGAAGAGTTTGTTTGGGTCGCTCAAAGTGCTGATACAGCCACCGCACGTACAATCAGCGAGCGACTGCGACGGGCAATTGCTTTAGGCAGCGGTGTAGGGGGCTTGCCCGCTGTCACGATCAGTATCGGATTCGTCACAGCGGAGCCGGGAGATAGCAGTCTTGCGCTATTCGCGCGCGCTGATGAAGCGCTCTATGAAGCGAAAAACAACGGCAGAAATACAGTTCGCATGGCCGCCTGAGACCGAATAGGATTGCTCCGAACTCGGGGTTCGCGTGACCGCCGTTCAATTCTGATATTCGGAGCTTTCCCTTTCAATTGCAGCCTGCTTGCGGCATGGGCTGGCTATCGCTTGGTAGCTGGGAGTATATCTCCGTGTCTGGAAGGCCTGTGCAATCTGTCATCGCTAAACCTGCGACCTTGTCGTGTGGTTTCGATGCGGTGCGAGCGCTGTCTGAAACGCTCGTCGCGCCGCTTAGCGATGCTGACGCTACGCTTCAGTCTATGGAGGATGCCTCTCCTGCAAAGTGGCATCTGGCGCACACTACATGGTTTTGGGAAACCTTTCTCTTGCGCGATCACGCGGCGGGATATGCGCTCTATGACGAGCAATATCCGTTCCTGTTCAATTCCTATTATGAAGCTGAAGGCGAGCGTATTTCGCGCTTTTCGCGCGGCATGCTGTCACGGCCGACATTGCCGGAAATTCTGGCTTGGCGTGAGCATGTCAATGCCGCGATGCAGCCCCTGCTAGAGCGGGAGGACTTGGCATCTTTGGTCGCGCTCGGCATCGCGCATGAGCAGCAGCACATTGAATTGCTGCTAACCGACATCAAACACGCGCTTTTCCAAAATCCGATAAAGCCCGCTATGTGGGACGCTGCGGATCCACCCAAAGGCGGCCAAGCGGAAGGCTGGTCTGAGCATCCGGGCGGGATCGCACTTATCGGCCATGGACACGAAGGATTTGCTTTCGACAATGAAGGGCCGCAGCATAGGGTTCTGCTGGAGCCGTTCGCTTTGTCGAAGCGGCTAGTGACCAATCAGGAATGGCAAGCCTTTATTGATGACGGCGGTTATGGAGACGCGCGGCTATGGCTGTCCGATGGCTGGGCTTGGGTGCGGGAAAATGGCATCGCTGCTCCGCTTTACTGGAGCGAGGAAGCGCATTTCACACATGCAGGGATGCAAGATCGCGATCCGCATGCGCCTGTAACCCACATATCCTATTACGAGGCAGACGCGTTTGCGACATGGGCGGGAGCCCGCCTGCCCACTGAATTCGAATGGGAAGCGGTTGCACAAGGGGCTGATCCGAACATCGGGAACCAGCTGGATACAGCAGCGCCTCCGCTACCGACAGGGTGCGAGAGCCTGTTTGGTGATTGCTGGCAATTCACCCGCTCAGCCTATTTGCCATATCCGCGCTTTCGCCCCGCCAGCGGCGCTGTAGGCGAATATAACGGCAAATTCATGAGCGGGCAGTTTGTCCTTAAAGGGGCCAGCTGCGCCACAGTAAGAGGCCATTCACGCGCATCCTACCGCAATTTCTTCTATCCCCATCAACGCTGGCAATTTACCGGCCTGCGATTGGCAAAGGACAATCCATGAGCAGCGCTAAGGGCATCAAGCTCGTCGATCTGGATGCTGATGGCGTGGACCGCGCATTCCGGTCCGATGTGCTGGCGGGATTGCGCCAGAGGCAAAAGGCTGTTCCTGCGCGCTGGCTGTATGACGATGCGGGATCACAGCTGTTTGAAGACATCACTCAACTGCCTGAATACTATCCCACGCGCGCAGAGACGCAGTTGCTTAAAGGGCTGAGCGCGCATTTCGCAGAGCGCATCGGGACTGGCCGGGCAGTCGTCGAATTTGGCTCCGGTAGTTCTGTAAAAACGCCGCTGCTCCTCCAAGCGATTGATCCGGCCGCTTATGTTCCGCTCGATATCTCAGGAGATTTCTTGCGCGCATCAGCAGAGGAATTGCGAAGCAAATTTCCCGGCCTGTCTGTTTATCCGGTCGAAGCGGACTTCATGCGGCAGGTGGAATTACCGCAAGAGATCGCGCAATTGCCTAAGCTTGGCTTCTTTCCAGGTTCGACTATCGGCAATATGGTGCCGAGAACTGCTGTCGATCTGCTGCGAACCATGCGCCAGACTCTGGGCGAAGATTCCCAGCTTTTGATCGGCATGGATCTCATCAAAGCCAGAAAGACGCTGGAAGCCGCCTACGATGATGCAGCAGGCGTTACCGCGCAGTTCAACCTTAATCTCGCGCACAGGATCAATCGCGAGCTTGGTGGCACCATTCCGGTCGAGGAACTCAATCATGAAGCGCGATGGAACGATGATTACGCGCGCATCGAAATGCATCTTGTGGCTTCTAAAGCGATTGCTTTTAACGTTGCAGGGGTCGCCTTCGAGATGGCGGCAGGCGAAAGCATTCATACTGAAAACAGCCACAAGTTCGGGCGGCGCAGCTCGAACACCTTGCTCCTTGCTGGTGGGTGGACTCCGGTTGCCAGATGGCTTGATGATCAGGAGCGTTTCTCGCTTATTTTGGCAGAAGCGAGCATTCCGCGAAGCGCCCCGTAAAAGCGCGGGAAACCGCTTGGCCGGCTGCGCGTTGAGCGCAGCATGGACGAAAGCAGCTTTAGCGAAACGATTATCATTGGCGCAGGCATGGCAGGCCTTGCTTGCGCACACGCGCTGCGGTCAGCAGGACGCCCAGCGAAATTGTTCGATAAAGGCAGGGGGCCAGGCGGGCGAATGGCAACCCGGCGCGTCGATCGCGAAAGCGGACAGCTCTACTTCGATCATGGCGCCCAATTCTTCACTGCGCGCGATCCTGTCTTCCAGCAACGCGTTCTGGATTGGGAACAAGCCGGAGCAGTGGCGAAATGGCCAGCAATCGGGGCGGATGCCTGGGTCGGCACGCCGGGCATGAACGGCCCTCTCAAGGCCATGGCAGCGCCGCTGGATGTCACTTGGAGCGCTCGCATTGATGCGGTGCGAAAGTCTGATGAGCATTGGCAGGTCGAGATTGAGGGAGAGCTCCATTCTTGCACGCATCTCCTGATAGCGATCCCGCCTGAGCAAGTTGGAGACTTGCTTGAAGATGCAGCGCCTGAACTTGCTGAAACGGCCAGACAGGTTCAGTCACGGCCTTGCTGGACAGTTATGGCGCATTTTGAGCAGCCAATCGGCATTTCCTCTGACTTTGTTCGTAGCGACACAGGCGCGATTGCCTGGGCTGCGAGAAATGGCGCTAAGCCGGGTCGGACCGGAAGCGAAAGCTGGGTTTTGCAAGCGTCAGCCGCCCGCTCGCAAGAAGCGCTGGAACTGGAAAAGGACGAAGCGGCAAAATTGTTGCTCGCTGAATTCTTCGAGCAGAATGGCTTGGACGCGCAAGCGCCTGCGCATCTAACAGCACATCGCTGGCGTTATGCCTTGCCGAAAGTGGAGGAATCCCCGGTTGCACTCTGGAATGCGGACAAGCGCATCGGGCTTGCCGGGGACTGGCTTCACAGCCCTCGCGTAGAGGGCGCGTGGTTGTCCGGCACTAGGCTTGCGAGCTTGATGATCGGATCCTGATCTGCCGGCGTGGACGGTGCGTCTGAACCTCCCTATATTGCCTGTATGAGTTTGGAGAACCTCTGGAACAACATCATTGCCGCAATTGCGGCGATTCCGCGTTCAGAGCTTCTCATTGCCGTGTTGGTCGTGGTTATCATTGGCTGGATTGGCGCTGTTCTGGCACGTCGGGGAATGCGTTTTGGCAGGTTCGTACGCGGAGCGAGCACTTTTGTGCTGGTCGGAATACTCGTTGTTGTTGTCCTGCAATTATCACGGCTTGATCCGAGACTCGAAGTCGCTGTTCCGCAAATCGGTCTGCCAGAGCAGGTTGTTGAAGGCGGAGAAACACGCATTCCCTTGGCGCGCGACGGGCATTTCTGGCTGCGGGCGGAACTCAATGGAGCGCCTGCCAATTTTCTGGTCGATACAGGTGCGACGCTGACGGCCGTCTCTTCAGGCCTTGCAGAGCGCGCAGGGCTGGAGCCGAGGCGAGGGGGCCTGCCGGTAACTGTAGGAACAGCAAACGGACCTGTCGCCGCCGAGCTTGCAACGGCGGAAGAGCTAAGGTTCGGTAATGTCTCGGCACGCGGGCTGGATGTGGTGATAGCGCCTACTTTGGGTGACACCAATGTAGTGGGCATGAACCTGCTTTCGAGACTCGCTTCGTGGCGCGTGGAAGGGGACACGATGATCCTTGTCCCTGCCAATCCTCAAACACCTTTGGAAACCCAGTAGACTCTCAATAGGAGCAGTGGACCAGTGCTTGGCTAGCGTCCAAGCATTGTGCCACTTTTTTGTGGGAGACTATGATGCAGGACTTATTCGATCTGACTGGCAAAGTGGCGGTTGTTACGGGCGCTGGCAGAGGCATTGGCGAAGGTATTGCAACCCTTCTCGCTGAAGCTGGCGCAGACGTGGTTTGTGCAGCACGCAGCAATGATCAAATCGACCATACGGCTAAGCTGATCAACGAAAGCAATTCCGGCGGCAGAGCGATTTCGCACAAGACAGATGTCTCCAGCGCTGAAGACATGGCAGCCCTGGCTGCGCGTGCAGTGGACGAATTTGGCGGGCTGGATATCTGGGTCAACAATGCTGGCGGGTCTTTGGTCTCCGCACCGTTGGCAGAGCTTGATCCGGCAGAATGGGACAAGACCCTGGCGGTCAATCTGAGCTCTATATTCTACAGCGTCAAAGCCGCGGTTCCGCATTTGCGTGACAAGAGTGCGATGGTGAATATCTCTTCGCTTGCCGGGCTCGAGCCGTTTCCCGGCAGCGCTCATTACAGTGCCGCAAAAGCCGGTGTGAACATGCTGACGAAGACATTGTCGATGGAGCTCGGTCCGAAAACCCGAGTGAACACGATTATGCCGGGTTTCATTCCAACTGACACTGTGAAGAAAGCGCTCAGCATGGAAGATGAGGACTTTATCCAGCTGGAAAAGGATCTGAATTTACCTGCGGGCCGTTTGGGTACACCGCAAGATATTGCCGGACTTGTCCTCTACCTCGTTTCGCCAGTGTCGGAATGGATCACAGGCCAGTCCATCGCGATGGCTGGCAAGCCTTAAAACGGAGGGCAAGGTGAAAAGTGGCTGGGGTGGCAGGATTCGAACCTGCGCATGCCGGTACCAAAAACCGGTGCCTTACCGCTTGGCTACACCCCAGCAAACGCGCCCACCGAATGGATTTTCGGACGCGGGGCGCTTCCTATAGCGCCTAACGAAGCGTTGTGAAGAGGGTTCCGAACTCTAATTGGGGGCAATCGGGTGCCGGAACCCTTTTGGTCAGTATTTCTTGCCTTCAAAATCAGCTGGAGAGTGGCGTTCTAGCAGCTTTTCGTCCTCTTCACCCAAAGCCTTATTGACGATGCGGCCACGCCGCACGCCCGGGCGGGCGGCAATCTCGTCGACCCAGCGTTTTACGTTTGTGTATTCGTCGATCGAGAGGAAAATGTTCGCATCATTGTACATTTGACCGGTGGTGAACGGGGCAAGCCAAGGGAAGGTCGCCATGTCAGCGATCGTATAGTCGTCGCCCGCTAGAAACCGGGTTTCAGCGAGGCGCTTGTCAGCTACGTCGAACAGACGCTTGGTTTCCATAGAATAGCGATTGATCGGATATTCGTATTTCTCCGGCGCGTAAGCGTAAAAGTGACCAAAGCCGCCGCCTATAAATGGTGCGCTGCCTACCTGCCAGAACAGCCAGCTTAGCGTTTCTGCGCGCGTTGCGGCATCGGTTGGCAGAAAGGCGTCAAACTTCTCTGCCAAATGCATCAGGATTGCGCCGGATTCAAACACGCGGACAGGTTCCGGTCCGCTGCGATCAACCAGAGCGGGAATTTTGGAATTGGGATTGATACCTACAAAGCCGCTGGTGAACTGGTCTTGGTCCATAATGTTGATGGTGTAGGCATCATACTCAGCGCCCGCGTGACCAGCCTCGACCAGTTCTTCCAGCATGATCGTCACTTTGACGCCGTTGGGGGTAGCAAGGGAGTAGAGCTGCAGCGGATTGTCGCCAACAGGCAGTTCCTTTTGAGTACGCGCACCTGCTGTCGGACGGTTGATGCCAGTAAACCGGCCCGCTTCATCGCTGTCGAAAGTCCAGACTGCTGGCGGCGTGTAAGTGGGATCAGCCATTATATTCGCATTCCTTCTAAGAGCATTTGATTGCTAGTTTCGCTAGCAGGTTTGGATCGGTTACGGAAACAGCGCTTTGCATGGTGAAATGATCCCGCGCGGTCTTTCAAGCGCAGCCAAACAGGGCTTGCGTATTGTATCCTTATAGGATACTAATTGGGCCATGCACAAAGCTGGTGAGAAAATACGCGCTTGGCGCGAGGCGCAGAACCCTCCTTTATCTGCCGAGGAGTTTGGAGTGCAGTTTGGTGCTCCGAAGCCTTGGCCTAGCAGGACGGTTTATGGCTGGGAAGCGAAGGGGAAAATCGCTCGTGCTCCTGTGCAACAGCGGTTGGCTCAGCTTGGAATTTGCCAGCCAAATGATTGGGTTACGCCGATAGGGGCGGGCGGAGAAGCTGCAGAAGTGCAGGCTTTTAGCACGCAAAGTAGGCAGCAAACCGGTAAGGAAGGCGAGCATCCGTTTTTCGATTTGCATACACATGGTTTTGTCCGCGTCGCGACCAGCACACCCAAGGTCCGGACAGCCGATATAGCTTACAATGCAAAAGGGATACTCGAACAGGCAAAGATCGCTGAGGAGCGTCATGTCGACCTGTTGCTCTATCCCGAGCTTTCGCTGTCTTCTTACGCTCTTGATGATTTGCATTTGCAGTCGGCCCTGCTCGACAGTGTCGAGCAAAACCTCTCAATGATCGTTCAGGCGAGCAGTGACCTTGCAGTCGTTCTTGTCATCGGCGCTCCGCTGCGCCGCAATGGACGCATCTACAATTGCGCCGTTGTGATATCGCGGGGGCAGATCCTTGGTGTGGTTCCCAAGAGCTTCCTCCCGAACTATCGCGAGTTTTACGAAAAGCGCTGGTTCGCTCACGGGCGCAATTGCATTGGCTTGA
>WTKI01000233.1:19566-24148 GCA_011524425.1 Altererythrobacter sp.
GCTTATTCTGCGAGCGGTCATGGCGAAAGCACGACTGATCTTGCCTGGGACGGGCAAGGCATGATTTATGAGTTCGGAGACTTGATGGCGCAAAGCACGCGCTTTGATCTCCAGCCCGAACTGTGCATTGCCGATATCGATACGCAGCGCCTCTTAGCTGAGCGCTTGCGCATGCAGACCTGGAACGATGCGGCTGAAGCAGCAGGGCGGCCGGAAGATACTTATCGCTGTGTATCCTTTTCGCATGCGCCGCATGGCGGGGATATCGGGCTAGAGCGTTCTATTCGGCGGTTTCCCTTTGTGCCCAACCGGCAGGAAAAGCTCGACGAGGACTGCTACGAAGCATTCAACATTCAAGTCGATGCGCTGATGCGCAGGATTGATGCAACCCGCCCCAAGTGCCTGACAATCGGTATTTCAGGAGGTCTGGATTCGACGCACGCTTTGATCGTTGCGGCAAAGGCCTTGGACCGCCTGGGCCGCCCTCGCAGCGATATTCGCGCATACACCATGCCCGGTTTCGCGACGTCGGAAGGCACCAAGTCCAACGCCTGGCGTTTGATGAAGGCCTTTGGGACGACGGCAGAAGAGATCGATATTCGCCCCACCGCGCGCACAATGCTGGAGAATATTGGTCACCCGTTCGCGGATGGCGAGCCGATCTATGATGTAACCTTCGAAAATGTGCAGGCGGGTTTGCGCACGGATTACCTCTTTCGTCTCGCAGGCCAGCATGGAGGGTGGGTCGTTGGGACCGGCGATTTGTCAGAGCTGGCGCTTGGTTGGTGCACTTACGGGGTGGGCGACCATATGAGCCATTATGGCGTCAATGCAGGCGTGCCTAAAACTTTGATTCAGTATCTCATCCGGTGGGCGATCACATCAGAGCAGTTCGACGAGAGCGTCGACAGTGTGTTGGCCGACGTGCTGAATACTGAGATCAGCCCTGAATTGGTCCCTGCAGGCGCTGACGGTAAAATCCAGAGTACTCAGGATATTATCGGCCCTTATGAGCTCAATGATTTCTTTCTGCATCACATTGTCCGATGGGGACAAAAGCCCAGCCATGTTGCGTTCCTGGCCTGGCATGCCTGGCGTGATGCCAGCGCGGGGCAATGGCCGATCGATTTTCCTGAAGAGGCAAAGAATGCCTACGAGCTGAAAACGCTCAGCCGATGGCTTGAAAACTTCCTCAAGCGCTTCTTTGGTTTCAGCCAGTTCAAACGCAGCGCGCTTCCTAACGGTCCTAAAGTCAGTGCGGGCGGCGCCCTTAGTCCCAGAGGTGACTGGAGAGCCCCGTCAGACGCGGTTGCTCAATTATGGCTCGATGAACTGAACGAGAATGTACCGCACTGATCCGTTAAAATGCGCATTTCCGGCCTGACATTTTGCCAAGCTAAATGAGTTAGTTATCCGGTTAACCGAAATTTGAAGTTTCGCGGTCATATATTCCATCGCGCGTGGTGTCGGGGCCGGAAAATAGCGTAAAAATACGCGCCAGCCCCTTACCGCCAAAAAAACAGATGGGGAGGGAAGAACCCATGGAAGTGCAGTTGTGGCTCGCGATTGCGGCCACATTGGTCGCAGGTATGCAAATCGGGTTCCTGTTTTTGGAAGCAGGGTTCGTGCGCTCCAAAAACAGCATCAATGTCGCTCTAAAAAATATCGCTGACTTTGCCTTGGCTCTGGTGGCCTTCGCCTTTTTCGGGGCGGCAATCATGTTTTCATCCGGCGGAGGTTTTGCCGGTTTTGAACTGGCTTATGCCGGGTATGACGGCGGTTCCGAGCTCATGCTCTTCTTCATCTTTCAGGCACTGTTCTGCGGGACTGCTGCGACCATTGTCTCAGGTGCGGTGGCTGAGAGAACGCAGTTTACGTCCTATCTCATTGTAACCTTACCGCTAACCGCTTTGATCTATCCTCTGGTCGGCCATTGGTCCTGGGCAAGCATTCTGCCGGGCGGAACAAATGAAGCGGGCTGGCTTGAAGCCATGGGTTTCATTGATTTTGCGGGCTCCACAGTCGTCCACTTAACCGGCGGCGCTGCGGCTCTGGCTGTGCTCACAGTGCTAGGCCCCCGGCTCAAACGCTTTAATGAAGCCGGTGAAGCCCAGCATGTACAAGGCCACAATCCTGTGCTTGCAGGTGCCGGTGCGCTTATGCTGCTTGTCGGTTGGCTTGGCTTCAACACAGGCGGGCTCGCTCCTGATAGCGACGAATTTGCCCGGGCGATTGCCAACACGCTTTATGCTGGCTCTGCAGGATGCCTTGCAGCCTGTGCTGTTGGCCAATGGGTGGAAGGATATTTTCGCGTCGACCGCATGATAAACGGTCTTTTGATCGGATTGGTTGCGATTACGGCTAGCGCGCCATTCGCTGGACCCAAGAGCGCTTTGCTTCTTGGAGCATTTGCAGGCGCCTCATCGATTTTCGCGGTCAATTACCTTGAACGCAATCTCAGAATCGATGATGCAGTCTATGCAGTAACGGTGCACGGATTTGGTGGAGCGATCGGCACTTTGGCCGTTCCGCTTGTTATTCGCACTGAATATGTGACGCAAAGCTTGCTAAAGCAGCTCGCCGTTCAAGCGATTGGCGTTTTGGCAATCGGCATGTTCGTCTTTGCGACTATGTATGTCTGTGCACTGGCAATGCATCGTCGTGGACGTCTGCGTGTTTCAGCCGAGGATGAGGAACACGGCCTCAATTTCACTGAACATGGCGCTTCTTTGGGGAGCTTGTCGCTCGCGCGAACTCTGGAAGAGATCAATAACGGCAAGGCTGACCTTAGCACCCGGATCGATTATGAGCCGATGGAAGACGGGAGCGAGATTGCCGAGGCACTGAATGCGTTTCTGGTCAAGGTCGAGCAGGCCGAGCAGGAAGCGGCCGCCAAACTCAACACGCAAATTGTGCAAGAACGCGAGCGTGCGGACCGCACGGAAGGTTTGATGCGCAGCTTCCAGTCTGAATTTGCGACGATGGTGGGGGACCTCAAGCGACAATCTGATGCACTTTCAAAAGGATCAGAAACGCTTGCAAAACAGTCCCTGACTTCTGGCGGGCTGGTTGGCCATGTCCGCAAGCAGGCCGATGAAACGGTCAGCATGACGGAAAAAATGTCTGATGGCGCGAGCCGTCTGGCAGAGGCTCTGGAAGCTGTAAGCGCGAAGATTTCTGAAGCAAATTCAGCGACCGACAAAGCTGGACAGGCAAGCCGGAAAGGCGCTGAAATTGCAACAACGCTGGAAAGCTCTGCTGGCGAAATCGGACATCTTGTCGCGATGATCCAGAACATATCGGATCAGACCAAGATCCTTGCTCTTAATGCAAAGATCGAAGCGGCAAGGGCAGGTGAAGCTGGCAAAGGCTTCACTGTTGTGTCTGATGAAGTAACCAGGCTGGCTGATCAGGCTGAGAATGCGTCTGAAGATATCGCTCAGATTGTGGCTTCCCTGCAGAACCTGATCGGCAGTTCTATCGCGCAGTTCCGCGCAATTGACCAGAATATCGAAGTTGTGCGCGGCGTCGCTGCTGCAGCGGAAGATTCCGCGAATGCACAGCGGACAACTTCTGGCGAGTTAGCGCGGCTTATCGATACAGCTAAGACGCAGGCGCTTGGCAATGGTGCTGCGGTTTCGCAGGTTTCAGAGAACTTCCGCCGTGCCCAGGAGACGATTGACGAGATCGATGGGTCGGCACAAAGCTTGGACGGGATTGCTAACCGCATCGATCACGAAGTCGACAGTTTGCGACAACGCATAAAGCATGCATCCGGGATTAAACCTGAGTCGGCTTCCTAGCGCTAATTAGAGCTTTGGTCGCTTAATCCTTCGCTCGAAGCCAGGCGATGGCGTCCATACGGTTGTCAAAAATCTCAAGCGGGAGGCCCTCGTTAAGCCTGCGATACTGCATGCCCACAAGAGTGGAATCGACGATAATTGCAGTGCGCTCGGTTCCGAGCTTGATCGCTTCGACGACCACAATTCGGATGGCGTCGGACACCTCTTTAGTCTGAGCGCTGAAGCCTCTCAGATCAGCTAGCGAGCGCATTTTCTGTCCGCGTTCGAACATCGGCTTGCTCGCTGCGACCAACTCGCGCTGGAACTCGACCATAGTGTCCATGTCCCACAGGCCAGTGCAGGCAAACTGCACTTCACCGATGTCCTGATCGGCGGAAATCTTGAAAGTTGGCGCAAGCGATTCCATCAGACCATATTATATAAAATGGTGAATGTTTTGATACCAATCGTTTAAATGGTCTTGTCCAGCGGTTCGCCAAAAAAAACCGGCTCGTCACCGGCCTGCCAAACCGCATATTTCGGCATGATCGCTTTGAAGAGATCTGAGGCGAGGTGCTCGTCCAACCAGCGCTGAAGGTGAGGCAAATCCAGCGCGTCAAACCACGCCCTGTCAGTGTTTGCGAACTGGCGAATAAAAGGAAACAGAGCGATGTCGGTGAAGGCTCTGGTGCTGCCTGTCAGTTGCGCTTGATCGGACAGCCGCGCATTCAGATTGCGCAAGATTTCCAGTCCTGCTTCGCGATGCTGGAGGCGGAACGCAGGTTCATCGCCTTCAGCTT
>WTKI01000128.1 GCA_011524425.1 Altererythrobacter sp.
AGCCCAAATCGCGTATGATGCTTGCTTCTTGAGAGTTCTCAACGCCTTCAGCTGTTGTTGTCATGTCCAGACTCTGCGCCATGGCGACCACTGCCCGCACGATTGCCAGACTTTCTGCACTACCCTGCGCAGCCCCTTGCACAAACATCCGATCCACTTTGATGGTCGAGAAACGCAGCTTGCGCAAATATCCTAGCGACGAATAGCCCGTGCCGAAATCGTCGAGGGCAACACTGCAGCCAAGCGCCATGACCTGTTCCAATGCTCTCCTGGCGACTGTCGCATCGCGCAAAAAGATGCTCTCTGTTACTTCGATTTCCAAGCGCTCAGGCCGCAGTGCAGTCGATGCCAGCACGTCAACCACATCATCTGCAAAGTTTGGCTCAAGCAATTGCTCAGGCGAAACGTTGACATTAACTTTGATGTGTTCTGGCCAGTTGCGCGCTTGCTCACAGGCCTTGCGCAAGACCCAGCGCCCAATCGGAACTATCAAGCGTGTGTCTTCAGCAAGTGGAATGAATTTCCCGGGGCTGACGAAGCCGTGGTCCGCGCTATCCCAGCGCACCAGTGCTTCAAAGCTAACTATGCTTTCCTCTTTTGCGTCCACCACCGGCTGATAATGAAGCAGCAATTCTTCATTGCCCAATGCGCTACGGAGAGACACTTCCAATCGTCGGCGCTCTTCGGCAGCGGCGTGCAGCATCGGTTCAAATGCAAAGTGCTCGCCGCCGCCTTCATCCTTTGAACGATACAGCGCTAAATCGGCATTACGCATCAGCTCTTCGACAGTGCACCCGTCACGAGGGCCTACAGCAGAGCCTATGCTCGCGCCGACATAGAGCGTTTGGTTGTCGACCACGTAAGGCTCGGACAGTCGTTCGATGACCCGATTGGCAAGCTTCGCAACAGATTGGGTATCGTTCACTTCGCGCATGACAATGGCAAACTCGTCGCCTCCCAAACGCCCGCACAAATTGTTGTCTGACATGAGCGATTGAAGACGGTTTGAAACCTGGGCGAGCAGTTTGTCGCCTACCTGGTGGCCGAGCGAGTCATTCACCGCTTTGAAACGGTCCAGATCAACCATCATGAAAGCGCATCGCCCGCGCCAGTTTTCAGCGTAGTGCAACGCTTCGCCTAAAGCTTCGTTGAGTTGCATCCGGTTGGGCAGACTGGTTAGTGTGTCATAGCGCGCCAAATATGCGATTTTCTCGGAGCTCTTACGCTGTTCCGTGACATCCGAACCGACCCCGCGGAAGCCATCAAACCTGCCTCGTTCGTCTAAAGTCGGTGTACCGGAGAGCTCCCACCAACGCTCTTCTCCACGAATGGATACCTGCACGATTAGGTTGGAAAAGTGCTCTTTGTTCTTGAGACGCTCCGCAAGTTCATGAAGGCTCGGTGGGAAATTGCCCGATTGCCACGATTTTCCGGCGATCAATTCCAGCAGCGGCCGCCCCTCCGCTTCTTGCTGCTTGTGCCCAAGTGCATAAGCGAACCGTGGGCTAACGGCCCTTAAGCGGCGAACAGTGTCGACTTCCCAAAGCCAGTCGGCTTCATTCTCTTCAAATTCCCGCAAGAGCAAGGATACGACCTGTTCCTTCTCTGCAACGCCAGTCTCAGCTACGCGTCCCTTCAAGTAGGTGTAGGCAACTTCAGTCGTTCCACATGAAGCAAATAATACAAACATGATCACTAGAATTGCCATCACATTCTCACCCGCGAGCCAGAAACTTACAGCTGAAGCGATGGAAGAAATGCCTGCAAATGCGATCGTCGCAACGGGGGCTGCAGCGTTAAAGATTGCAGATCCCAGAATGATCACAGCTATCACCGTCCAGAGCATGAACAGATCTGTAAGGCTGCTCAGACCGCCAAAAACCAGCACTGCAACCCCCCAGGCAACCCCTGACAAGATGCCCGTCAATATCTGTCCGCTATATTCGCGCTGTGTCACTATACGGCGATGAGCGTCGGTGAACTGTTGCTCGAAGAGAACGCCGCGCATGTGGATCATCGCCAGAGATGCGAACCACATGGCCAACCAACCAATCCAAATGTCATCGAGTAGAATCTGGAAAACTACGCAAGCGAGCAAAAGGTGCGTCAACATTCGGTAGCGAGCAATGCTGGGCAAAGCAGAATATTGCAGCCCGCGCAGGCGCGACCATTTGACGTCGTCAGAGCGATCAAGCCCTAACACGTCCATATGGGTAAGCTGCACAACCGCTGGCTGCTCTTGAGATTCGATTTCGCTCACACGTAAGCGCGTAGACCGGAAAGGTTAGCGCGCAGTAAAGCACGTAGTTCAACCAGGGTTAAATTCGAGTTAAGACGCTGAATTAAAACCTGATTTACCGGCCGACTTCTCCCAGTTCCGACCGTCAAATTTTACCACTTCGATCGCTGGTTTTTGGCCGTCATCCAAGCTACGAAAATGTACACTCCAGCAATCGGGGTGGGAGCGCGGCTGATAAAAGCTCTTAACTCCGCAATTCTTGCAAAAAAGATGCTCGGCCTGCTCGCTACCAAAGCGATAGGAAGCCAGTTGATCATGCCCTGTCAGCAATGTGAAGTCACTATGAGGGACAAACAGATGCAGAAAACCGGACGCACTGCAAATCGAACAATTGCAATCAAGCAGTTCGACCTGTTCTGGCACTAAGGCGTCAAAGCGGACTGCCCCGCAATGGCAGCCGCCGCTAACATTCATAGTCATATGCCGCTCATTCGACTGTGACAGACTTCGCAAGATTGCGTGGTTGATCGACATCTGTGCCTTTCACGACAGCCACGTGGTAAGCAAGCAATTGTACAGGGACGGCATAGACCAGCGGGGCAATCAGCGGATGGACTTCAGGCATCTCAATCGTTGCCAAGCACCCTTCACCTGCATGTTCAAGGCCAGCCGCATCAGAAATCAAAACGATCTTGCCGCCGCGCGCGCGAACCTCTTCCATGTTAGACACGGTCTTTTCGAACAACGGGCCTGAGGGTGCAATCACGACCACAGGCACATCATCATCGATCAAAGCGATAGGACCGTGCTTCATTTCGCCGGCAGCATAGCCTTCTGCATGAATATAGCTGATCTCTTTAAGTTTGAGCGCACCTTCCATCGCTAGCGGGAAGTCCTGTCCCCTTCCAAGATAAAGCACATCACGTGCAGGCGCGATCAAATGCGCCATGCTTGCGATATCGTCATCATGGTCCAAGGCCCGGTTCAATGCGGCGGGTGCCTCCAACAAATGTTCGACCACATCCTGTTCGGTTGCGCGATCCATCAGGCCTTTCTTGACTGCCATATGCGCTGCCAGTGCAGCCAGCACTGCCAATTGGCACGTGAATGCCTTAGTCGAAGCCACCCCGATTTCCGGGCCTGCATGCGTTGGCAAAAGTAGATCGGCTTCGCGGGCCATGCTGCTTGTCGGCACATTGACAATGACGCCAATAGTCTGGCCATTTTCCTTGCAATGACGAAGCGCAGCGAGGGTATCCGCCGTTTCACCGCTTTGGCTAATGAACAAGGCGAGACCACCCTCTTCCAACACCGGCTCGCGATAGCGGAATTCAGATGCCACATCGATATCGACAGGCACACGCGCAAATTTCTCAAACCAGTATTTGGCAACCATCCCAGCATAGAATGATGTGCCGCAAGCTACGATCGTTACCCGCTTAACACTGGATATATCGAAGTCGAATTGGGGCAAGGCAACCGAGTTATTGTCACGGCGCAAATACGAACCAAGCGTTTGAGCAACAACGGTTGGTTGCTCAAAGATTTCTTTCTGCATGAAGTGACGATAATTGCCCTTCTCCATTGTCGCAGCCGACGCACCGGAATTGCGAACCTCGCGCGGGGCAGGATTGTTCTCCGCATCAAAGATTTCCGCATTCTCGCGCGTGATGACCACCCAATCCCCCTCTTCGAGATAGGCAATTTGCTGCGTGAGTGGAGCCAAAGCTAAGGCATCGGAACCGAGGAACATCTCCCCTTCGCCATAACCGACTACCAACGGAGAGCCTTGGCGCGCACCGACTAAAAGGTCAGGATGATCGCGGAAAGCAATCGCCAATGCGAAGGCACCACGCAAACGCGGCAGTACCTCTTTGACTGCCGCCTGCGGATCCAATCCACGATCCAACCCATGCGAGATCAGATGGGCGACCACTTCGCTGTCTGTTTCACTAGCGAAAGTTCTGCCTTCACTGCGAAGCTCTTCACGT